>CBDVAD010000075.1:0-11545 GCA_965371875.1 uncultured bacterium | reverse complement strand
GAGTTTTTTTGGTTTTTCGGTTTCCGGGAGTTCGGAATCCGCTGCCCGGGATATCACGGAAAAAACAAGCAAAATAAGCTTAATGATAATAAAAGATATATTCTTATTGGATTCGGACGCTGGGGCAGCTCTGATCCGTGGCTTGGAATACCTGTAAACTGGTCGATGATTTCCGCAGCAGGAGTTATTGTCGAAGCCTCCCTCCATGGAAGACCAGTAGATATGAGCCAGGGTTCCCACTTTTTTCATAATATTGCAAATTTAAAAATTCCTTATATATGTATAGATGATTTCTCTGATGATTTTCTTGACTGGGAATGGATGAATACTTTCTGTTATAGCAAATCAAATATTGTAAAAAGGATAACACTAGAAAATCCTCTAAAAGTAATGATAGATGGAAGAATACACACAGGGATAATTAGTAAATGAAAAAGACTGAACCTATAGATTCCTTACTAAGGGATCTTAATGAAAGAAGTAAGGAACTTAACTGTCTCTACCAGATAGAAGCGATTCTACATAAAGAGGATTTACCCCTTGCAAAGATGTTTAACGAAATTGCAAATACCCTACCATCAGGGTTTCAGTTTTCTCAGCTAGCGCAGTCAAAAATCAAGTACCGGAGTATGGAGTATAGATCCAGAGACTATACAGAAACCACATGCGAGCTTAAAGCAAATATATTTTATCAGGAGAAAATTACAGGCGAAATAGTTGTTTCATATAAACAGGAATCTCCTCATGCTTCATGCATTCCTTTTCTTAAAGAAGAAGAAAAACTTATTGCTACAATTGCTGATCGAATAAGTTATGACATTCAATATAGAGACCTCAAAGATGTTTTTTATGAATGGCAGACAATGAAAAAAGACAAAAAAAAAGAAATCACAAGCGAATGGTATATCATCCTTGATATGCTTAACAGGGCAGACAGAAATTTATACGTATATATTTCTCAAAAGATGCTGCACTATCTGTGCTGGAATGGGATTGAAGACGCAAAAAAACTTTTAGAGGAATATAGTAATCAGAACAAAATGTATAAATCAACACAGACAACTTACACAAACAAACCCACAGGTAAGAAAAACGTAGACAGCATTAGTCAAATAAGTAAGGATATTTTTAAAATTGCTTCCAGTTATCTTACAGATCATCATATTCTTACAAATATTCAAAACTGGATTGAGGAAGATAAATCAAGATTCCTGGTCAGAGCACTGGATAATCAAAATTCTTCTTTGGATAATATTATAAACGCAATAACAAGATACAGACATATAACGACCGAAGGTACAATTCTACCAATCAGTGCCGAAAAGGGACTCCGGGTCTCTTTAATTCGCTATTTTTTTTCCGATCAGCTTGACTTCATAAAAGTTGCAAAAAATCATATCAGGATAGAACACTACTATGATCTGATCGAGAAGATAGTCTATCCAACCGACAGCCATGGAAGACTTGGCGGGAAAAGCTCAGGCTTATTTCTGGCCATGCATATTCTAAAAGAAGTAAAAGATAACCCTTTACTTAAACAGATTAAAACACCAAATACATGGTATATAACTTCGGACGGCATGGTCAGTTTTGTTCAATACAACAATCTTGAAGGAGTAATGGAGCAGAAGTATAAGCAGCTGGATGAAATAAATATAGAATATTCAAATATTGTTCAGATATTCAAGAACTCTTTTTTCCCTCCTGAAATTGAAAGGGGCCTTGCAATGATAATAGACAATATTGGCGAGAAACCGATAATTGTGCGAAGTTCCAGTCTGTTAGAGGACAGTCTCGAAGCAGCTTTTTCCGGTAAGTACAAAAGTCTTTTTCTTGCAAATGCAGGGACTAAGGAAGAGAAACTTGATTCTCTGAAAGATGCAATTTCAGAAGTCTACGCATCAATATTCAGTCAGGACCCTATCGAATACAGAAGTGAAAAAGGTTTACTGGATTTTAATGAAGAGATGGGTATCATGATCCAGGAGGTTGTAGGGAATAAAGTCGGAAAATACTTCTTCCCGAGTTTTGCAGGAGTAGCATTCAGTGAAAATGATTTTCGGTGGTCATCAAGGATCACAAGGGAAGACGGCTTAATTAGAATTGTTCCTGGATTAGGGACCAGGGCTGTTGACAGATTATCGGATGACTATCCAATACTGGTAGCTCCCGGCAAACCCAATTTACGTGTAAATATAACTCCAGAGGAAATAGTAAAATATTCACCTAAATACATGGATGTTATTAACCTGGAAACAAACACTTTCGATACTATTGAGTTTTCAAAACTCGCAAATGAAGTAGGACCTGATATTCCAATGGTAAAACATATCATATCTCTATATTCAGATGGATTTATACAGATACCAGAAGCTCTGTTTAATATAGATTTTACTTCAAAACACTTTGTTGTAAACTTTGAAGGTCTGTTCTTAAAGACTGATTTTATTAAACAAATAAAAGAAGCACTTGATCTATTACAACTAAAAATTGGAGAACCGGTCGATATTGAGTTTGCCCATGACGGTCGGGATCTTTATCTTCTGCAATGCCGCCCACAAAGTTATACTTACGAAAATATCCCATCTCCGATACCCCAGAATATTAATCTTGAAAAAACTATCTTTACTGCTGACAAGTATGTTACAAATGGACAGGTTGCTGAAATCACCCATATTGTATACATAGACCCGGATAACTATAACTCATTAAAACAATTATCGGATCTTAAGGATGTGGGTAAAGTTGTAGGAAAACTTAATAAGATACTACCAAAAAAACAGTTTATCCTAATGGGTCCCGGTCGGTGGGGGAGCAGAGGAGATATTAAACTTGGTGTAGATGTCAGTTATGCAGATATTAAGAATACATCTGTTTTAATTGAAATTGCCCGAAAGAAAGGGAATTATACTCCAGATCTCTCTTTTGGAACACATTTCTTCCAGGATCTGATTGAAGCATCAATTAAATACCTTCCTCTTTATCCTGATAGCAACGATATTGTTTTTAATAATCTGTTTTTTAACCGTTCCAAAAATCTTCTGTCTGAATTATTACCGGAATATTCTCATCTTGAGTCCACAGTCCATGTTATTGATATCCCTAAGTTCTGGGATGGACAGGTTTTAAAAATACTTATGAATTCTGAACTCAATAAGGCAATTGGCTACCTATCTAATCCCCTGAACAAAAAGAAAACTGATTCAGCAAGAAAACTCCCGGGTATTTTAAAGACACAAGATCCTGCATCAGGACAGAATGATTATTGTAGATGGCGTTATCATATGGCAGAGACAATAGCATCACAACTTAGCGGTACCCGTTTTGGTGTTAAAGCTTTCTACCTTTTTGGAAGTACAAAGAATGCATCAGCAGGGCCCGCAAGCGACATAGATATACTTCTTCATTTTATTGGAAATGAAAAACAGAAAACGGAATTACTCCACTGGCTTGAAGGATGGAGTCTTACACTAAGTGAGAATAATTTCCTAAGAACAGGATACCGTACTGATGGGATATTGGATGTTCACTTACTATCTGATGAGGATATAAAGAACCATACAAGTTTTGCTGTAAAAATCAATGCAGCAACTGACGCTGCTCATCAATTAAAAATAAAAAATTAATTATATACCAATATAAGCCACAAACTGATTACTTAATAGAATTAGTCCACAACTCTTTAAGGTTAACTATATTCCCTGAAAAGTGAGCCATTTTTGTACTAACCCACCAAGTTCAAATAAACCTGTGTAGGTAAGAACAGCAATTATTAATAAACTGGATAAGAGACCTGTCCTGAGGATACGGGTAGATGATTTCAAGTAAACTTTCTTCTTTGCAATAAAGGGCTTCCAGATAGTCACGATAATAAATAAAGCAGGAATAAGGAAAAGTGACCCATAAACAGCTCTGGCTTCGATAATGTGATTTATCTCCCAATTGTGTAGTTTATTGGTAAAAGTATACAGTATAATATTCATTTTTGAGAGCTGCCCAGTAAAAATAAGAATGCCGATTATAATAAGGAATAATCCGCTTCCGATCTTTATTCGATTTAAATGGGGGCGTACTTTGACCATGGTTTTCTGAAAAAACGAAAAAAATAGTCCGGCTAAAATAAAGGGAACACCCAGTCCGGAAGAAAATGCAAAAAGCAGTGCAGCTCCCCTGTAAACTGATCCGGAGGAACCGGCCACAAAAAGAATTGATGCGAGGATGGGTCCTATACAGGGAGTCCATCCAGCGCCAAATGCCATTCCCAGAAGAATAGAGCCTGGTTTTCCGGAAGGTCTGTGTTTAAAATGGATTTTTTTTTCCAGGTTCAGAATTTTCCAGAAATTAAATATAAAATTAAGACCGAGTAATATGACTATAACTCCGGCAAGCATATTGATATATGATGTAACTCCGCTTAGTACAACACCGATACTGCTGAAAAAAACTCCCATTATAATAAAAATTAGTGTAAACCCCATAACAAAGAGTATTGAA
Source organism: uncultured bacterium (assembly GCA_965371875.1). Lineage (GTDB taxonomy): Bacteria > Spirochaetota > Spirochaetia > B11-G9 > B11-G9 > JAJRQE01. The sequence goes on along the minus strand of CBDVAD010000075.1, from coordinate 7,051 downwards.
TTCAGTAAAAGACTCCACCTGTTATTCTTTTGATCACTAATATCAGAAATACTAAGACCGCTGATATATGAAAGATAGGATGGAATTACAGGAAAAATACAGGGTGAAAGAAAAGATATAAGTCCTGCAAAAAAAGCAAGAAAGATATTAATATTCATTACTGTCTCCTTTAAACTCAAAGAATCTTTATTTTAGAATCTCTCTGAAAATCTCTCTTAGCGCATCTGAATCCCATTCTCTTGCACCAACTGCCATCCCCAGAATATTGCCCTCTCTGTCAATCAGGTAGGTTGTGGGAATACTTCTTGCTCCATAGATCATAGCAACTGAATTATCCTTATCCAAAAGGATGGGAAAGGAAAGATTGTAATCCTCTTTAAATTCTTTGATAACAGGAACTGTTTCTCCCAGATTTATTGCCAGAATTTCCAGTCCGTCCCCTTTAAATTCATTATAAAGATTTTCCATAGACGGCATCTCGTATCTGCACGGGCCGCACCAGGTTGCCCAGAAATTAAGAAAAACTACTTTGCCAAGGTAATCGCTTAACTCCTCTTCAATACCATTGATATTTTCCAGTTTAAAATTAATTGATGGAATTATTTTTTTTGATACTACAAACCCGTTATCTGTCAGTCTCTCCTGTAGAGTCCCTGCTGAAACAGCGGCTGAAAGAGAAATGATAATAAATAATATTAATATTCTTTTATTCATATTGTATCCTCCTGATAAATGAATAATATATGTGAAAATTACCGTTTATAAGGAATTAGGATCTAAATCAGAAAAGAACTGTTTAAGAGGTAGATGAGTTTGGTAATATTATCAATTTCAGAAAGCTGACCTGATAGAGCAGTCCCAGGTGGATTATTGCTAACAACTGGTAGCAAGTTCTGAATATAGAAAAAATCTAAATTATTAATATAAGCAGTTTTATTGGTAAATCCATTATTGATATCAAATTCTTCATTACAGCAATAGTACCCAGTTTCCAGATTATCCTGCCAAAATGTAACTGTAGAATCGTTTGAAGGTAATACATAGGAAGAGTCTTTTTTCTCCATACAGGTATCCATAAAATAGATCTCTGCCAATAGTGATGCTGATGAAATTGAGAGAAAAATAATTGTTACTATGCTGACTTTGAAAAAATACATATTATTTGATATAAAACTTACATAAGTTTCTTTCCTGAGTCAATAAGTAATCTTAATTTATGTAAAAAATATCACCGGAAAGAAATGTATCAAAGTAACTGTCAAATAAGTTCTCTTGTTGCAGATCCAGGCTCAGCTGGATTAAATGTAATTATACTTAATTCAGGACCATCATGTGAGCCATTATAACACCATGTTCTACCTAAAATATCATTCCAACTACCAGTTAACCTTGTTGATTCATGAATATGTCCGTGCATTGTCAGTGCAGGTTGGTACTTAATAATAAAATCCCTTATGGCTATGGAACCCAGATTGACATCTAACGGAGCATGATCGATAAATTTACCTTCAAGATCCCCCCTGTCCAGAAGTGTTTTATATGGCGGGGAATGGAATAAAAATATCGATTTACTAAGGTCATTTACACCGGCAATATTTTCAAGGTCATCCTTTATTGTTTTATACTTATCTTCAGGATCAGTATTTCCGGAACTTGTTATCCCATCCTCGGGTGCTATTGAACCATGGGGGGTAAAACGTGATATATCGTATCTTTCCCAGTCCTTCAACATAAAGGGTGTAGGAGGTACATATGAATAACCGTAAATATCATAACCCATCCATTTTAAACGGCTACCGTGAACATAATGCCATAAACCATACTCTTCAATTTTAAAAATTTCTTCTTCCAATCTTTGACTGTCATCATTACCAAGAATTACAAATATGTGAGGATCTAATTCTTTTAAAGATTTTTTCAGTTCCTGTAATTCAGTTAAAATATTTGATAAAAAGAAGCCATTATTATTATTATTTGAACTGATATTCATTATAGGACTGGTTAGATCTCCCCCAATAAAGACTGCATCAGGAGATGATTTTTTCACATACTGGAAAAGTCTGGCATATTTTGATTCGTTACCATGCAGATCGGAGGTAAATATACATTTTAGTTTATCTTTCATACAATAAGAGATTAGCATTACAATCATGATCTCGTAAAGACGCACGACCGTGCGTCTCTACGAGATCATGGTGTATTCGATCTTCATTTTTAGTTATTAGTTTTTCATTAATTTTGTGTGGAACTGATGTCCTGAATAATGTATCATCATATCAATGGAATTAAACTTTTATAAACTTCAGATTGGCGGTAATGACCTGATTCTTGTTAATCAGCTGGGCAAAACAGTAATTGACGAAACTTTACTGCCCCAATTATCTAAAAACCTGTGTAAAAGAAGCAAAGGTGTTGGATCAAACGGGGTTATTTATCTTTATCCTGGGGTTGAACACGAAGTACAAATAAAATTTTACAACTCTAAAGGCTCCTCCAGTAAAATCAGCTACGATGCATTACTTTGCACTGCAAAATACGTCTTTGACTACGGTCTTTCAGGTAGTGAATATATAGTAATTGAAAGTGATTTCGGGGTTATAACAGTAGATTGTATTGACAGTAGTAATTTCCGTATCTCCCTGGGAGAGCCTGGTACTGAAAATGGAGAACCATTATTAGAAAATTCAGAGTCCGATTATAGCCGGCAGGTAGTTATTGAAGGGAGATCTATTGTATATACACCTGTAACTTTGAAAGAAACAGGACTATCAGTCTTTTTTTCGAATAAACAGAAAAATGATAAAAAAGATATAGCTGATTATTTCCGACGCTTAAGAGGAAAAAAACAATACAGGACAGTATTCGTAAACATCTTTAACGAAGAAGAACTTGGAGTTGAAACCTATTCTCAATACTTTAGACGGGACAACTGTTTTATTTCTGCAATAGCCGGGGTATCCTCTGTTATCAACGGGCTCTGTGACAGGGAATTGACTATATACTACCGGTCAGATACCCTTTTCTTTCAATGGGACAGAGACGATAATCAGGTTTATATTACCGGTCAGCCAGGTTATGTTTTTTCCGGCACATTTTATTTTGATGAGGAGAATTAGATTCCAATGGATCCAATACTGGAAAGATTTAACAGACTGATAAAATCAATGTTTGTAGATACAGATGATATAGACTTTGGAAATGATAATTTCTCCGGTTCATCTGACAGTGACTTTGCAGATGCCTGGGATGAACTTAACGATTTCCTGGCTTCTCCTGGTGAAAGTACCAGAAGTAAAACAAGATACAACAGCAGAGCTGCATATATACCGGACCCTCCGGAGATGCTTCGCCCTGATTATGACAATCTGGGAGTTCCATTCGGAACTGATTTTGATATTACAAAGAAAGCATATAAAAAGCTGATTATAAAATATCATCCGGACAAAAACAGCAGTAGTTCTGAAGAGATGAAAAGAGCAACGGAGAAATCAAAAAACCTGAATATTTCCTATCAGAAAATAAAAGCATGGGAACTTGCCAAAAGGGGATGATTTTATTAATTGCCCTGCTAATTTAATTTTTCCCATCAATATCTTCATTAAGACCATATTCATTTATTTTCCTATGCAGAGTTTTACGACCTATCCCCAGAATTTCTGCAGTCCTTGTTTTATTCCCATTTTCATGAAAAAGTGTTGCTTTAATTATTTCTTTCTCTGCATCATCCATACTTATTCCAATAGAGATCTTAACAGAATTCTCATCAGAACCTGAGCCTATAGATGAAGGCATATCATCCAGTGTAATAACCGAACTTTTACACATAACAACAGCGCTTTCAATACAGTTACGAAGTTCTCTGATATTACCAGGCCAGCTATAGTTATATAGGGAAAGTCTTGCTTTCTGTTCAATACCACTTATCTCTTTTCCATTTTCCTCAGAAAATTCCTTTAGAAAGGCTGCTGCTAAAAGCTCGATGTCCTCCTTACGCTCTCTGAGCGGAGGCACATGAATATTTACTACATTCAGACGATAGAAAAGATCTTCTCTGAAATTACCTTTATCTGTCTCTTCTTTCAAATCTTTATTGGTAGCAGAGAGTATTCTTATATCAACTTCAATGGTTTCCTCGCCCCCAACCCTTTCAAATTTTTTCTCCTGAAGAACTCTAAGAAGCTTAACCTGTACCTGCTGTGATATTTCACCAATTTCATCAAGAAATATTGTACCACCGTCAGACACTTCAAACCGACCTCTTTTTCTTGCAATGGCTCCGGTAAATGATCCTTTCTCATGTCCAAAAAGCTCACTCTCCAAAAGGGACTCAGCAAGGGCAGCACAATGGACCTCTACAAGCTTTTTATCTTTCCTTGATGAGAGATTATGTATTGCATGAGCTATAAGTTCCTTGCCGACACCACTCTCACCCGTTATAAGAACAGAAGCTTTTGTATCTGCAACCTGTTCCACTATATCCAAAACCTTCCGCATTGGTGCACTTTTCCCTATAATACTGGAAAACTTATTTCTTTTACTTAATTTATCAATTTCATTCTGCAGTTCACGATGTTGAAGAACCAGCTGCCTGCTTGAAAGAGCTCTTTTAACAAGTAGAGAAAGCCTGTCAAGATTGACCGGTTTAGTAAGAAAATCAAATGCACCGTCCCTCATGGCATTAACTGCAGATTCAATAGTTCCATGACCTGTCAGGATAATAACCGGTACTGTAGGATAAGAAGCTGTAATCTTTTTTAAAAGCTCTTCACCAGACATTTCAGGCATCTTCAGATCGGATACAACCAGATCTATTTCACTGGAATTTATTACATCCATCCCCTCTTTACCATCTCTTGCAAGTAAAATTGTATATCCGTCCATTTCCAGAGAACGACCAAGTCCTTCTCTTATATTTTTTTCATCATCTACTATAAGAATATTAAATTTCAACCCTTACCCCTTCCAATCCAGAAGGCGTTTATCATTCTGGGGAACTGGTAGATTTATAGTAAATGTTGTCCCCTCACCTTCTACGGATTCGATAATAATATCTCCACCATGTTCTTTAATAATTTTATATACAACAGTTAATCCCAGACCGGAACCAAATTGTTTTGTAGTAAAATAGGGTTCAAATATTTTGGCCATATTCTCCTCTGAAATTCCTATTCCGGTATCACAAATATATAGATGAATTAAATCTTCATCTTTCACAGTCTTAAAATAGATAACACCACCATCGGGCATTGCAGCAACTGAGTTTTTAATAATATTTAAAAGGGCCTGCTTAATATATTTCTCGTCGATATCAACCTTAGGTAGACCCTGTTGAAACTCACATTCTATATTTACAGAAGCTTCTTCAAGTTCAAATTTAACAAATTCAAGAAGGTCAGAAATGACATTATTGATATCCGATTTCTTCATAGTAGGATTCATTGGGCGAACAGCAAATAGAAAGTCAACAATTATATTGTTTAATCTTTCTACTTCCTCATTCAGTATTTCCAGATACTTACCTGCTGTCTCCTCTTTCAGCTTATGGTCCCTTTTCAAAGATTTCTGCATAAGCTGTATATGGATACCGATCGAACCAAGTGGATTTTTTATCTCATGAGCGACACCTGCGGCAAGTGTTGTAAGAGAAGCCAGATTTTCTGCCCGTCTCAGGCGGCCATCTCTTTTTTTCCTTTCTGTAATATCGGAAACGTGAAGAAGATTGCCCTGTATGGAGCCGTCCCTTACAACAGGCATTATATCCAACCAGAGAGTCTTTGCTATTCCCCGAATTTTTATTGTAAATTCCTCTTCGCTAACCTTCTCTGCATTGACAAGTGCCTGCTCTACAAAATCAGCAATATCCTTGTCGTCAATGGCTTTCCATATTATGGAATCTTCCAGATCACCTGAATAAAAGGGAATAAGACGTTCTGATCTTCTATTATGAAATATCAATTTGTTATTTGTATCTGTAACAAGAATACCATCTGTCATAGAATTAAGAACTACTTCCAAAAGTTCATTTTCTGCAGATAAATCTTCCAGGAGATCACGAATTTGATCTTTGCCTAGCTTATCAAACTTTTTTAATGCCTTTTGGAAAAACTTTCTCAAATCAAAGCCCTCATTTCATATAAAAGCGTTTCAAAAAGAAGTCTTGTATTTTGATTATACCTTAGCCTGTTTGACATAGTCTTATGAATTAGTTTGTTCCAGCTGTCAAGAACAGCTATCGGTAAACCGGAAATACCACCAGAGTTTCGGTCAGATTTCTTTTGTAAAAGAGAAATCATCTCTTCAAGAAAAATCTTTAACACATGATTTTCTTTTATAATATCAAGGACCTCGGAGAACTCTTCAATATCAATCTCGTTCCCTTCAATTAAAATATTTATAGATTTATTTGCATACTGTCTAAGTATATTGAGATTGATCCCCTTCATACCCATAAAATAGTCTCTAAGATTTTTATACTCATCTGAATCATCCTTAAAAATTCTTTTAAGAATATTTTTATCTTGATCGTCAGATCTGGCGCGAAAATTGTAAGGTCTTACTCTGGAAAGAATAGTAGGAATAATTCTATTTTTTCTATTACTGATCAGAATAAAATAAACAGACGAAGGAGGCTCTTCTATTATCTTAAGCAATGCATTCCTGGAAGATTCACCCATACTGTCAGCACCTTCAATAATTATTACCTTTACCGGGCTGGTAAAAGTAGTATGTGACCAGTATGTTATATTACGAATTTGATTTATAGGTATATTATCACCACTGATATATTCAGAAATCTTTTTACTGATTTTTCCAGCATCATTTAGTAATTTATCCAGCTTTTTAGGAGCCGGAAGATCTATGCCTGGATGAACTTTTTCTACTATTTCCTCAATTTTTTCCAGTTCAGAACTTATGCCTTTAAGTTTACTTTCCTGGCCTTCCCATATATGCTGGTCAAATCTTCTTGTAAGTTTACGTACCGCTCTGACAAACTGATATTGCCCGGTAGTCTGACGATTCCGCCTGAGAACATCTGCACAGGCTTCTATCT
>CBDVAD010000074.1:0-11562 GCA_965371875.1 uncultured bacterium | reverse complement strand
GACGGAACCCCCGGAGGATGTAGCACAACCCACAATCAACCATAAATATTAATTCAATCTAATTTTTTTGAATGAATTTGCAGCAAATACAAACTATTCTTAAATGAAAAATTATTTTTATTCAGGAATCTGTAAAGTATTAGGATTATTCCCTATTGCAATGCCCTATTTTTCTTTTTACGTCCTCTGGAGTTTATATATTCTCTTCAAATTAAATGTCATCATAATAAGTTGCCATTCAGTTTTCACATTTTCCATCCCTCTTCGTGAAAATTCTGTAAAATTTTTATTATGTTTTATATCTCCAAAAACACGTTCTATCGCCGACATTCTTTTGGCATATATCCTTTTTCCTGTTTCAGAATGTAGTTTTTCATGATGATCAGATACAAATTGACAGTTATCAACGATTCGTTGATCAACTTCAAAATCTTTACCTCTTTTTTTGTTTTTTCCAACACAACCTTCATAACGTGAACATCTATTACATTCCGGTAGATTTGCTCCAATTCGAATTCTATATACATTTCTACCTCGATGTCCTTTTCGTAATTTACAATTATCTGTAGTAATCCCACCAGGGCATGTTAGTGTTATCTTCCCATCTTTGTCTTTTTTTATTGTACATTCCCGGACACTGACTTTTCTTACTTTATTATTATCCTTATCAGAGTCACTGTATAAAGTTGCACTTGTACCGTCTGCTATATAAATATCAAGATCATTTTTTCTTGAATAGTCCATTGTTGATCCTGAATAATAACCATTGTCTGCCAGAAAACTACTTTCGTTCACCCGCTCGATAGACTCTGCCGGTACTGTCTGTTTAAGTTCTTCTATTACTTGAGAGAATGCTTGTTTGTCAGTAGGATTGTCTACAATATCAGCGGTTACTATTATTCCTGATTTAACATCAATTGCTGCCTGAGCATTGTAGCCACATATGTATCGGGTTTTATCTTTTACCATTTGACTATCATTATCGGTCATACTTTGCTGACGCTCTGTTCCGTCGTTATTTTGTGTAACTTTAGCTTCTTTGAGAAAAGATTCTATTCGGGCGTGTGTTTTTTTATATCTTTTCTGTTTTTTGTGCCAGTATGTCTCTTCGTCTTCAGAATCTGCTTCCTGTTGTTTTTTCATCGCCTTTTCTATGTTTTTTTCCAGCTTATTCTTTCTTTTTTCAAAATCTTTTAGGGTTCCATAAAACTGTTTTGAGGCATTCCCTTTTATCTTTGTTCCATCCAGAGCTATCATGCTGTAATCAATAAACCCTGATTTATCTGCAATATAAAGAATTTGAGTAAATATTTTCTTCAATTCTTTTTTATATTGTTGGATAAAACGACAGATTGTTGAATGTTCTGGTTCTGCATAACCACTTACAAACATAAAACCTAAATCAGATTGACAGGCATTACTTAATTTCCTTGATGAAAAAGTTCCTCTGGAAAAACCATAAAATATTATTCCAAGTAATGATCGTGGATCATACCTGGATTCTCCACCTTTATCATCTTCAATATTATCAAAATCTGAAAAATCAAGTTTTTCTATTGTATCAACAAGAAAACGTTCAAAAGTATCAATAGGATACATCTTCTCAGGATCTATTGGTAATATTATTTGCTGTTTTGGTTCATATTTTTTATATCTTGCCATATAGAAATTTTATAATATTTTTGCAGGTTGTGCTACAGCCTCCCCGTAAAGCCTGACCCTGTGTAGGGGGGCAATTTATTGCGCCCGTATACAGGGTAACGCCCATATCAATTATGTAATTCTATTTAATTTCCAGCAGCCTTTCAGCAGTAAAGTTATCTGTAATAAGTATATTAAAAAAATTGCCGTTTATAGCACCCAGAATTGCTTCTGCCTTTCGTTGATCTCCGGCGATTGCTACTCTGTTTTCGACATCCATCAGATCTTCAGGGTTATTCCCTATAAGGCGTTTATTGATGCTTATGTCGAGAACTCTGCCATTGATATCGTAATGAACTCCCAGGTAATCTCCTACTGCACCTGTTTTTTTAATTTCGATCCATTCCTTATCTGTAATATAGCCGGTTTCCTTTATGGTATATAAACCTTCTTTTGTACTTCCCAGCCCTGTGAATGTGTAGTCTGATTTTTTTGCATACTGGAGTGTATAGTTAATAACCTTTTCCTTTTTCATAGCTTCACTGAGCATCTGGTTTTCAACAATAAAGGGAACATGAAGATACTGACATGGACATTGGAGTTTATCACTTAATAATCTGGAAAGTAGAGGACCATCCTTTATAAGGCCTTCGTGCCCTGTAGCTCCGGTAATTTGAACCAATTCAATGTCCATCGCTTTATATGGGATCTGGTCTATCATTTCATGTAAAGCTCTTCCCCATGATATACCAACAATCATTCCATTTTTTATTTTATTAGTAAAGTATTTCGCTGAAAAAAATCCAAGTGTTTTAAGCATTGTTTCATAACTTGGATCGGTACATGAAGGGATGTAGACTTTTTTTAGCCCGGGAAAAGCAGCCAGTACTTTTTTTTCCAGTTCGATATCTCTCCAGGGATAGTTTATCTGTATATTTACAATTCCATTTGCTCTTGCTTCTGCCAGCAGTCTTGAGATTGCAGATCTGTTTATTCCTGTTGCCTCTGAAATTTCCTGTTGATTTTTCCCCTCTTCGTAGTACATCTGAGCAATAAGAGCAAGCTTAGCGGATTTTTTTGAACTGATTGCCATTTTTGATCCTTTTATATATCTATTAAAACTGTAAGCAGAAGATTTCCGGACCTTTCATTTTTGCTCGGTTCCTGAGCTTGTCGAAGGGCCCGTCTCCCTCCTTCGCTACTCCTTTTCATATATTACCATGGTACTAGTAATTAAACAAGAGAAAATGTGCAAAAAAATGATAAACATATGTGTATCATAAAAAAGCAAAAAAAGTTGAAATATATTCTTGACAAATGTGCATACTAGGATTAAGATTATTTCATAAAATAAATAGAGAAAATAAACGGCGGTCTGTAGGATATATGTTCGAGCATTCCTCGTAGAGAGTAAGAAGAAGATTAAGTTTTGTTGAAGATATGGCAGATTCAAATATAGATTAGGAGTTTAAGGGCGTTATGTCAGTGAGTAATAGAAGGAAAGTAAGGGTTCTGGCAGTTGGTGATCCGGCTGTTTATACCTATACCTCTTCTGAACACAGCATAGTAGATCAGTGGAGCCGTGAAACCGGTGTCGAACTGGATTTTTCTATTCTTGCCTGGTCTGATTATTATTCAAAACTGATGAATTCCCTTCAATCTGATAATTCGGAATATGACATAGTAATGATACCGGGACACCTGTGGCTGGATGATTTTGTAGCCAGAGGGTATCTAAAGCCCCTGGATGACTATGTTGATTCCCTTTCAAAAGAATATGATTACAATGATCTGCTGCCTTCTGTTCGGAAGGAGCTGGTATCCAATGGTTCTACCTATCTTGTCCCCTCTTTTACTGATGGACACATCCTTTTTTATCGTAAAGACAGAGTAATTGAAGCTACAGGCGCTGAGCTGCCTGAGGTTATCAATATAAGGGATTATGCAGCTGTTATCAAAAAGGTAGCTGATAGATTCCAGGTAGAAGATTCAGTTGCCCTTAAGGCACATGAAAGTGAGATTTTTCTTGACTGGCTTCCATGGCTTCGAGGTATGGGTGGCAGTGTTTTTGATGACAAAATGAATCCTGTTGTAAATAGTTCTTTTGCTGTTAAGGCCCTTGAAGCTTATCTCGATAGCAGAAAGTATGCTTCGAAAGATAGCTCCCTATATGGAAATGATGAAATTAAAGATGCCATTAGAACTGGAAAGGTTTCCATGGCCGTAAGCTGGGGTGGGCAGGCTGGTTTTATTATGGCTGATGATTTTGAAGGAAAAGATGAAATTCGTTTTGCAACCTTTGATAGTCCCTGGAATGTGACATGGAGTTTCGCAGTTCCTGCTACGGCAAAACTTGGCACTGAAGTTAAAGATTTTCTTGCCTTTATTTCTTCTCAGGAAGTAGACAGAATTGTAGGTTCTCAGGCTGGAAGTCCGGTAAGAAGTTCAAACTATAAATTGGATTCAGATCTTTATCCCTGGTATGGGGTTCAGAAAAAGATGACAGAGCTTTCAAAGCCCCTTCCCGGATTCAGGGGAAGCAGTGAGGTATATAGTATTTTGTACAATCAACTGTCCCGGGCTTTTACAGGTAATATTGGCGCAAGAGAAGTCCTTGATGAGGCTGCATTTCTTATGAAAAGCAAGCAGGCAGAATTTAATTCGATTTTAGTTTAGCAAATCACATCCATCTGATGGGTGAGAAAATATTAGGAGGATTTTTTATGAAAATCATGAAGAAAGTATTAGTAGTATTACTAGTTTCTTTTTTAGTTCTTGGTGCTTTAACAGGTTGTGCAAAGAAAGAAGAAGCAAAAACTGGCGGTTTACCTGGTGCACCTGCACCTTTTGACGGTTCCAAACAGGTTCATATAGCACTTGTTCGTCAGATGGTAGAAGGTGAGTTTATGCAGCTTTGGAGAGCCGGCGCACAGCAGCAGGCTGATTTAATGGGTATTAAACTTACTGTCCTTGGTAAGAACATGGACAACAAAGCAGAAGCAGATTTTGTTTATCAGGCAATCAGCATGAAAGTTGATGCAATTATCATTGACCACGGTCTGTCCGAGACAATGTCTAAACCGGCTGAAGATGCACTTGCTGCAGGTATCCCTGTAATAGCATTTGACGTAGATCTTGGTAACCCTGCAATTCCACAGATTGCACAGGATGACCATGCTCTTGGTCTTATGGCTCTGGAACAGATGGTTGAAGATTTTAATGCTCAGGTTAATGTTGGTTATGTATATGTTTCCGGTATTCTTCCTTTGGACAAAAGAGACGAATCTTTTACAAAAATTAAAAATGAAAATCCTGGTGTAGTTGAAATTGTAAGAACAGGTACACTTGAATCTCCTTTTTCTGTAAAAAATGCTGATCAGGTTTCTGCTTCTTTAAGAGCAAATCCTGAAATTACAGCTTACTTTTCTCCTTTTGATGAGTTTGCTAAAGGTGTTGTAATGGCTCTTGAAGAAATGGACAGAACAGACATCCTTGTTTATTCTGCAGATATTTCAACTCAGGATATCGAGCTTATGACTACTCCTGGCAACCCCTGGAGAGCTACAGCAGCTTGTAATCCTTCTGCAATTGGTGCTGCTTCTGTAAGAGGAGCTGCAATGCTTATAGCTGGACTTGAATTACCACATGACATTTTAATTACACCAATGCTTTTTACAAATGACATGCTTATTGATGGTGGAATTACTAACATGACTAATCTTACAGAAAAATATCCTGCTTTTAATAAATCTGATGCTGCAACAGCATCATGGATTCCTGAAATCTAGAACTTCAAATTTAACTGTCAGAGATACCTGAGAGGGTATCTCTGACTTAATCCAATTTTATAATTCACGGAGAAAATAATGTCCGAAAAGAGATCATCATATAAATCCCTGGCAAAAACACTTACATGGGAGGATGGCGTTTTAACCCTATTGGATCAGACTCTGCTTCCTGTGGAGGTTGTCAGTGAGAAACAGGAGAGTATAGAGCAGGTTTGGGATTCAATTAAAAAACTTAAGGTACGGGGTGCACCGGCAATAGGTATTGCAGGAGCTTATGGAGTACTGTATGGGGTTAAGGATAAAACGGATCTTCCTGTGCAAGAGTTTTTAAAGCAGCTTAAGGAAAGTGCTGATTATCTGGACTCTTCCAGACCGACAGCAGTAAATTTAAGCTGGGCACTCAGGCGAATGGTTTCACTGGCTAACGGGATGGCAGAAGATAAACCGGATTCAGGTTCAAAGGATATTTATATTGCTCTCGAGGCGGAAGCTGTAGCTATACATGAAGAAGATAAGAAAATTTGTAGAAATATAGGTTTAAATGGTAAAGGACTTATAAAAGATGGTATGGGTGTCCTTACACACTGTAATGCCGGAAGTCTTGCAACTTCTGAACTTGGAACTGCAACTGCGCCGATGTATCTGGCCCATGAAGATGGTGTCAATTTTAAAGTATTTGCTGACGAAACCAGACCTCTCCTTCAGGGAGCTCGTCTTACCAGCTGGGAACTTCAGCAGTCCGGAGTGGATGTAACACTTATAACTGATAATATGGCGGCATTTATGATGTCTAAAGGTGAAGTAGATCTTGCAATAGTTGGTTGTGACAGAGTTGCTGCAAATGGTGATACTGCAAACAAGATTGGTACTATGGGTGTTGCAATACTTGCAAAGCATTTTAACCTGCCTATCTATATTGCCTGTCCTTCCTCTACAATAGATTTTGAAACTAAAACCGGTGATGAAATTGTTATAGAAGAAAGGGATTCTGAAGAAGTGACCAATTTTGGAGAGAGAAGAACCGGTCCTGAGGGGATGAAGGTTCGAAATCCAGCATTTGATGTAACCCCTCATGAACTTATTGCAGGATTTATAACAGAAAAGAGTATAATAAGGCCTCCGTTTAAGGAGAATCTTAAAAAGGCTTTTGGTTAGAAGGAGAAAGAAATGGCTTACAGGCAGCTGACGGAAGACGTTGTAATTGATTATATCAGGGATCTTGAGTCCATGCAGAAGAGGTTTTCTTCCTTTGATAATATAAGTATTAAGGAAGTTGGTGATGGGAATCTTAACTATGTCTATATAGTCACCAATGAATCGAAACCTGAGGAGACAGTTATTCTTAAACAGGCTGTTCCATATCTGAGAGTTGTCGGGGAGTCCTGGCCTTTGGATATCGAACGGATGGATTTTGAGGTAATGGCCCTGAAAAAAGAGTATGAACACTGTCCCGATCTGGTACCTGAGGTTTATTTTGCAGACAGTGAAATGTCTCTTGTAATTATGCAGAATTTGAACAGACATAAGATTATACGGGGCGAAATGAATCTGGGCAAAAAATTTCCAAAGATGCCTGATCATATTTCTACTTTTCTTGCAGAAATGCTTTTTAAATCCTCTGACTGGGGAATGGCCGGCAAGACAGAGAAGTGGCCCCATCATGATACTGCGGAAAAAAAAGAGATGGTAGAGAAATTTGTTAACAAGGATCTGTGTAATCTGACTGAGAACTTCATCTTCTCCTATCCATTCTATAAAAGCGATACCAATACATATACTCCGGGACTGACAGAGGAAGATCTTAAAGAGATCCATGAGGACAATGAGCTTAAGGTTAAGGCGGCAATGATCCGGTATAAGTTTATGAACAACGCGGAAGTTCTTCTTCATGGAGATCTTCATACAGGCTCTATTATGGTCAATGAAGAAGAAACCTATATAATTGATCCTGAGTTTGCTTTCTATGGCCCTGCCGGATTTGATATCGGACTGTTGCTGGGTAATATGTTTCTTGCCTATATTGCACAATCCTACAGACAGGTTCAGCTTGGTAATAAACCCTATGAATATAGAAAATGGGTTCTGGATGCAATACAGGAAATCTGGGAAGGTTTCTCACGAAAGTATGACAAACTCTGGCAGGAAAAGGGCGCTGAAGATAAGTATCAGATGTGGGATTATGAAGACGGCGAAACAGCTTTTAAGATGCTGAGAGAAGCTGAGCTCCTGAGGATTTTTCGTGATTCGATAGGTATTGCAGGAAGTGTGATGATTAGAAGAACACTTGGTCTTGCCAAGGTTTCGGATATTGCAGATATTGAGGATACCGTCGCCAGATCTTCTCTGGACAGACTGGCCCTCAGGATCGGTAAGCAGTTTATTCTTAAAGCTGATTCTTTAAACTCAATTCAGGAAGTTTTAGCTATCGCTAAGGAGATTTCTCCTTTAGTATAAGAAACAGGAGGTTCATTATGAATAAAGAACCCATTGTACAGGTAAAAAATATCGGGATGTCCTTTGGTGCAACCAGGGCCCTCGATGATGTTGATTTTGAATTTTATCCAGGTGAACTTCTGGCACTTGTTGGTGCCAATGGTGCTGGAAAGTCAACTCTTATTAAGATTATCTGTGGATATCACAGTGGATATGAAGGTAAGATCATAATAGATAATAAGGAAGTTGATCTTACTTCCCCTAAAGAAGCCTATGATTATGGTATACAGACTGTACACCAGATTATTAACCAGGGTGTTATTCAGACTATGACCGTAGCAGAAAATCTTGCTCTGGAAGAAATGCTGTCTCCTGATCAGCCTATTCTCTACAATTATCCGGCAATTAGAAAAAGAGCCCGGGAGATAGCCTCTCTTATGGATCTTGACTATCTGGATATGGATGCACCGGTATTTACCATACCCCAGAGTGATCGTCAGATGATCAGTATTGCCAGGGCTCTTGCATCAAACCCTAAGCTGCTGATACTGGATGAACCTACATCTTCAATTTCGGAGAAAGAGGTCGAACGCCTTTTTAGTACGCTGCTTAAATTACGGGACAGTGGTGTTTCTATAGTTTATGTATCTCATAGACTTCATGAGATAACCAGACTTGCCGACAGGGTTGGTGTTCTTAGGGATGGAAAGGTTGCAGGGGAGCTTACTAAACCATTCAGTGTTCAGAATATTGTACACGCTATGGTTGGTGATATCGAACAGGAAGCCGTTAAGAAAGAAGATGTGAAAACTAATAAAAATGCAATAAAGCTTGAACTAAAGGATCTTGTGGTTCAGGAGGGCAAACCGCCACTGAACCTGAAAATTTATGAAGGTGAAGTTGTAGGTCTTACAGGTCTTATCGGCGCCGGTAAATCGGAACTTGCAGCGGTATTGTTTGGTGCTGAAAAACCGATCAGCGGTGAAATGTATATAAATGGAGAACTCTATGAGCCTGCTGATATAAAGGAGGCTATTGGAAAAGGTATATTCATGGTACCTGAGGACAGAAACAACAACGCTGTTTTCCCTGATTTCAATATACGACAGAATATTAATATGCCGTTCCTTAACATGTTTGCCAACAAGATTTCGGTTATGAATGTCCGAAAGGAAAGAAAGGAAGCCCGACGGATGGTGGAGGCAATGACTGTTAAATGTGAAACAGAGGAGTCATTCATTCTAAGTCTTTCCGGAGGAAACCAGCAGAAGGTTATTGTTGCCCGGTGGCTTATGACAGAATCAAATCTCGTAATTATGGATGAGCCGTTCCAGGGAGTTGATGTAAAATCCAGAAGCGAAATTGGCAAGTATCTGCGGGCGAACATTGGAAAGGGTACAGCTATTGTTATTGCCACAGACCTGGATGAGGTTATTGATGTATCAGACAGGGTTATTGTATTTAACCATGGTGTAATGGTTGGTGAACAGGAAGCAGGTGAAATAGACAAGGATCAGTTAATCCACCTGACATCTCAGACACTGGAAGAAATTTTAAACTAGGCCTGGTCGGGACTTTGTCCCTGCTCGGCTATGCAACCTGCCTGGTCGCAAACAAGTTTGCTGCTCGGCTATGCAACCATAAGGAGAATAGAATGAAAAAATTAAATATAACGGAATTTTCTATTAAGTGGGGATTCCTTATTGTTATGGGAGTTCTTTTTACAATCTTTTCTATACTTGAACCTGCCTTTATTTCGGCTGGAAACCTTTTTAATATACTACTGAGTGTCTGTATCTTTGGAACCATGGCTCTTGGAGAAACATTTGTACTTATTACAGACGGGATGGATCTTTCCATAGGTTCTACTGCTGCTCTTTCTGTTATGGTTTCTGCTTATCTGATGGTTGTATTGGAATTAGGTGGTTTTGTTACAATTTTAATTGTTCTTGGAATAGGAGTTGCAGTAGGCCTGTTTATAGGTTTTCTGATAGTAAAAGTAAAAATACCGGATCTTTTGGCAACTCTTGGTATGATGTTTCTGGTACAGGGTCTTCAGTATATTCCCTCCGGGGGTCTTTCAATTGGACGTGGTGCTATCATTAAAAATGGCAGGGAAGCAATGGGGCACTTTTCGGAAGGGTTTAAATATCTTGGTCAGGGAAGAATTTTAAAAGTAATTCCTGTTCCGGTTCTTATAATGATTGGTGTTGCTATTATTGTATATATTATATTGTCAAAGACTAAATTCGGACGAATATTCTATGCAATCGGCGGAAATCCTGAAGCAGCAAGACTTGTTGGTGTGAATGTTAATAAGTACAAGGTTATTGCCTACGCATCTTCCAGCTTTATTGCATCCCTTGCAGGTATTCTTCTTGCAGCCAGGGTTGGTCGTGGAGACGTCGGTTCCCAGGGGACACTGTTGATGGATGCTATTGGAGCAGCGTTAATAGGTTTTGCAGTTCTTGGTGCAAGAAAACCGAACCCTTTTGGAACTATTATTGGAGCAATATTTATCGGTATGCTTATGAATGGTTTAACAATGTTGAGTATGCAGTATTTCTGGCAGGACTTTATTAAGGGAAGTGTTCTTGTAGCAGCTCTTGCTTTTACATTTGGTATTTCTAAAAAGCACGGATAATACAGATGCTTGCAGTAGAAAGGCAGAAAAAGATAATGCAGGTTCTGCATAGAGACGGAATAGTCAAAGTTGGCCAGTTGAGTGTCAGCTTTGGCGTTTCTGAAGAGACCATCAGGCGGGACCTGCAGAAACTTGAGAAAGACGGAGGGCTATCCAGGACTTATGGGGGCGCATATATTACAAAAAGCGTTAACCCTGATATACACGTAAGTATAAGAGAATCTTTCTACCTTGAGGGTAAGGAGGATATCGGAGCTATATGTGCGGATATGATAGAAGAGGGGGATACTGTTATTCTGGATTCCAGTACTACAGCCCTTCATATTGCAGAAAAGATAAAACATAAAGAGAGACTTACAGTGATAACCAATGCAGTCAAGGTTATTACTGCTCTCGGCGATTCGTCTATTAAGGTAATTGGCTGCGGGGGCAGATTAAGATCCCGATCTTTGTCCTTTATCGGGCATGAAGCGGAGAATACTCTGAATCATTATCATGCAGATAAAGCCTTTGTTTCGTGTACCAGTGTTGATATAGATAAAGGATTAACAGATACAAACGAAGAGGAAGCCAGGATCAGGCGCGTAATGTTTGATCGGGCGGCAAAAAAGATTTTGATAGCTGATACAACCAAGTTTGGTAAAATTTCCTTTGCTTCAATTTGTTCCTTGAATAATATTGATGCAGTTGTGTCTGACAGTTCCCTGGGCGGTGATTGGAGTATTCGGTTTCAGGAAATGGGAATCGAACACTTTTATAAAAACAGTAAGACTTTCATGTAAAAATGAAGGTATTTATAATATTCACGAGTTTCATTCCTGGCGTATAAATGCAGGTTATCTGGCAGTAAAACCAGAGTAATATTTTTCCATTCTCCTTTTCGTACTCCCATTTTTTTTTAAAATGGGGGTGCGTTTTTATTTTTGGTGATGTCTGTGTTGTTTTTGTTTGTAATTTATTGGATAATTCAATTATGGATGCAGTCAAAAATATGCGGGAAAAGAAACCTTTTATATGGATAAATTCCAACAAACTTAGTTCCGAAAAATCCCTTAT
>CBDVAD010000073.1:0-11608 GCA_965371875.1 uncultured bacterium | reverse complement strand
TCCAAAACCGGATGTTGTAGGTTCGAATCCTACCTGGCCTGCGATTTTATTTTGTGACGACTTAAGGATATTGAATTATGAAAAAAATTATACAGTTCTTTAAAGATAGCTATGCTGAACTGAAGAGAGTTGTTTGGCCCAGCAGGGAACACGTATTATCTTCAACCAAGGTTGTTATAGTTTCTACACTGATTTTTGCCGTTATTCTTGGATTTGTTGATTTTCTTCTACTTAAGGGTATGGATTTCATTTTCTAGTTCTTTTAGTGGATTGCTGAAGGCTTAGTGGGGGAAATATGGCTAAGGGTTGGTATGTGCTTCATGTGTATTCGGGTTATGAAAACAAAATAGAGAAATTTATTCGTATTATGATGGAAGAGTCTCCCTTTACAGAGACTGTTTTTGATTTAAAGGTACCTTCAGAAGATGTTGTCGAGGTTAAAGACGGTAAAAAGAAGGTTACTACGAAGAAATTTCTTCCCGGTTATATTCTTATCGAGATGGATCTTCCGGACAGAGGGTGGAAAGAGGTCTGTTCCGGTATAAAGAAGATACAGGGTGTTACCGGTTTTGTAGGTTCTATGGGCAATTCCAAGCCTCAGCCTATATCTGCAGAAGAGGCAAGAAATATACTTCAAAAGACAGGAGTTCTTAAATCTGATAAAACTGTTACAATTGCTCAGGTTTTCTCTGAGGGTGACAGTGTAAGGATAGTGGAAGGTCCTTTTGATACCTTTACCGGTACAATTGAAGATGTAAATTCAGAAAAAGGCAAGCTTAGGGTTGTTGTTGGTATTTTTGGAAGGGCAACCCCTGTTGAGGTTGATTTTCTACAGGTTGAAAAAATGTAGTATGTTATCCGCTTGGGAAAGAGCGGATTTTATACCTTCCGTTGGAAGGATGATGGGAGTTTGCCGTAAGGCGGACGTTATTACCACAAACTGTAGGGACACGGCGCGCCGTGCCCCTACCGTGAATTGGAGAATTAAATGGCAAAGAAGAAGGTTACTGCACTTATAAAGCTGCAGGTTCCTGCTCAGAAAGCTACCCCGGCACCGCCGGTTGGTCCGGCTCTGGGTCCTCATGGAGTCAGCGCCCCTCAGTTTGTTCAGCAGTTTAATGACAGAACAAAGAATGTAGAGGCGGGTATGACTGTACCTGTTGTTATAACGGTTTATTCAGACAAGACATTTACCTTTATAACAAAAACACCACCAGCAGCGGTTCTTATTAAGAAGGCATGCGGCATTGAAAGCGGTTCTGCTGAACCTCATAAAGAAAAGGTTGCAACAATATCAAAGGCGAAGCTTAAAGAAGTTGCAGAGATAAAAATGCAGGATCTTAATGCTAATGATATTGATGCTGCAATGAAGATTATTGCCGGTACTGCCCGTAGTATGGGTGTTGAGGTAGGTGAGTAGTATGAAACACGGAAAAAAATATAGAGAAGCTTTGGGTAAGGTTGAAAAACAGAGCAATTATCCGGTAGTAAAGGCATTGGAGCTGGTAAAGGAAGTTGCTTTTGCATCTTTTGATGAAACAGTCGAGTTGTCTGTTAATCTTCATCTTAAAAAGAGTCAGTCTGTAAGAGCTACACTGGTTCTTCCTTTTCAGTTTTCAGCTGAAAAGAAAGTTCTTGTATTTGCAAAGGGTGAAAAAGCTGATGAAGCAAAAGAGGCTGGCGCTGCATATGTTGGTGATGTGGATCTTGTTGAAAAGATTAAAGGCGGCTGGCTTGATTTTGATGTTGCTGTAGCTACACCAGATATGATGAAAGATGTTGGTAAGCTTGGTCCTATTTTAGGTAGAAGGGGTTTGATGCCTAATCCTAAAACACAGACTGTTACCTTTGATATAAAGGGTGCCCTTGCAGAGCTTAAAAAGGGTCGTGTAGAATACAGATCCGATAAGACTGGTGTTGTGCATTTTACTGTTGGTAAAGTATCTATGGATGCTGAACAGATGAAAAGCAATGTTCAGCTTGTAATCGGGGATATATTAAAGAAGAAACCAAGTGATACAAAGGGTGAATTTGTAAAAACTATTGCTCTTTCTTCGACAATGGGTCCTGGCGTCAGGGTTGATGTACATTCCATTGATCAGGCCGGAGCATAGGGGGAGATTATGTCAGATTATCAGGTAAAGATACAGGATTATAAAGTTAAAGCTATTGATGAAGTAAAGGGTGAGTTTGAGAATGTCAAAGACATAATTTTTACAAATTATCGTGGTTTAACTGTAGAGCAGATAACAGATCTTAGAGTTAAATTGAGAGCGCAGGATTCTGTTTTTAAAGTAGTAAAAAACAGATTTGCAAAGATTGCACTTCAGCAGCTTGGTCGTCCTGATGTTGGTGATCAGCTGGTTGGTCCTACTGCAGTAGCTCTTGTCTCTAATGAGGCTGGCCCTGTCGCTAAAGAATTAGTTACTTTTGCAAAAGATGGTGTTCTTGAAATAAAGGGCGGAATTATAGACGGCAATGTTTTTGATGCCGATCAGGTTGTGGAGTTCAGTAAGCTGCCGACAAGACTGGAGCTTATTGCACAGTTGATGCGAACAATGAATGCTCCGTTACAGAATGTTGTTTATGTGCTTAACGCTGTGCCTCAGAAACTTGTACGGACTCTGCAGGCAGTGGCAGATCAGAAGGGCGAATAGTCCGGGTAATGGAAGGACGTCGGTATTTTATATATCGACTTAATTAAATATAACAGCGTTAGTCTTCGCTGGTAGCATGCTATCGCTGTAAAAAAAATAAATAGGAGAAGGTAATATGGCTACAAAAGAAGAAATTCTAGATGCAATTGCAAGTATGACAGTTCTTGAGGTTTCTGAGTTGATCTCATCGATGGAAGAAAAATTTGGTGTTACAGCCGCTGCTCCAGTAGCAGTAGCAGCAGCAGGTCCTGCAGCAGGTCCTGCTGAAGCAGTAGAAGAACAGACAGAGTTTGATGTTGTTCTTAAAAGTTTTGGTGAAGGCAAGAAGATCCCTGTTATTAAGGTTGTTCGTGCAATTACCGGTCTTGGTCTCAAAGAAGCAAAAGACGTTGTTGAGGCTGGAGACAAGGTTGTTAAAGAAGGTGTTACAAAAGACGAAGCAGCAGAGCTCAAAACTAAACTTGAAGAAGCTGGTGCAGTTGTCGAAGTTAAATAGCAATAGCTTTTTAAAAATTATTAGTTAACTCATTTAACCACCGGAATAAGATTCCGGTGGTATTTGTATCTTATTGGGAATCGATTTTATCCTGTGCTGCAGATTATGCAGTGTGGGCATTCTTTTTCAGGGAGGGTGGTAATGCTTATAGATGGCAAAACCATTGAGCGGACATATCTTGGTCAGGATTTTGAGGAGACAATGGATCTTCCTAATCTTGTGGACATACAGTTAAAGTCTTATGAAAAATTTCTTCAGATGGATAAGCTTACAGCCGGTGAACCGCTGGCCATACAGGGTCTTGAAGAGGTGTTTCAGAGTATTTTTCCGATTGAAAGTCAAAGCGGAGATATGCTGCTTGAGTATATTGAATATAAACTGGACACTAATAACATAAAATTAACCGAAACAGAGTGTAAAAAGAAGGGCCTTACTTATGCTGTTCCTATAAAAGCCAAGGTTAATCTTGTGATGCAGGAAACAGGGGAAATTCGGCAGAAAAATATCTATGTTGGTGATGTTCCTTTGATGACCGAAAGGGGTACTTTCATAGTTAATGGTGCGGAACGTGTTGTGGTTAGTCAGATTCACAGGTCCCCGGGTGTAATTTTTTCTTATGATAAAGGTGTTTACTCATCCAGAATAATTCCTTATAGAGGTTCCTGGCTTGAATTTGAAATTGATCAGAAGAAAGAGCTTATATATGCCAAAATTGATCGTAAAAAAAGAATTCTTGGAACTCTTTTTCTTAGAGCTCTCGGGTATGATTCCCGGGAAAAACTCATAGATCTCTTTTTTAAGATAAAATCGGTAAAGGTTGTTGATAAAAGAGCCAGTAAAGAGAAACTTGTTGGAAAGGTCCTTGCCCGTGCTGTAAATATAGAAAGCGAAGGTGAAGAAAAAAAATTATACAAGGCTGGAGAGAAGCTTCATCCCCATGTTGTTGATGAATTGATCCATTCCGGTGTTGAAAAAATCAAAATAATAGACTTTGATCATGAAGATTCTCTACATTCCCAGATAATTATGAATTGTTTCGAGAGGGAGGAGATAAAATTTACTCCTGATGATCCGGATATAGATGAGCCTTCAAGAGAAGATGCGTTGGCCTCTGTTTATTCTGTTTTAATGCCTGGTGAACCTATAACTATAGAGAGCGCTGAAAAAGATCTTAATTCTATGTTTTTTGCGTCCAGACGTTATGATCTCGGTAGGGTGGGTCGTTACAAGCTGAATAAAAAATTTGATTATGACCTGGAAAACGATTCCCATGTTCTGGATAAGGTTGATGTAGTAAACACTATGCGTTACCTGATTCAGGTGTATATCGGTGAGTCTAATGTTGATGATATTGATCACCTTGGAAACAGAAGGATCAGATCTGTTGGTGAGTTGCTGGCAAATCAGATGAAAACCGCTTTTACCAGAATGGAAAGAATAGCTAAAGAAAGAATGAGTCTTAAGGAGCTTGATACTATTAAGCCTCAGGATTTGATATCTATAAAGCCTGTAGTAGCTGCAGTAAAAGAATTTTTTGGGTCCAGTCAGTTAAGTCAGTTTATGGATCAGGTCAATCCTCTTGCAGGATTGACTCATAAAAGACGTTTGAATGCTCTTGGCCCTGGTGGTCTTTCCAGGGATCGTGCCGGGTTTGAGGTTCGTGATGTTCATTATACCCACTATGGCAGAATGTGTCCCATTGAAACTCCTGAAGGTCCGAATATTGGTCTTATTGTTTCCCTTGCCAATTATACAAGGGTGAATGAGTATGGTTTTCTTGAAACGCCATACAGGAAAGTCGAAAATGGAAAAGCTCTTAGGGAAGTAGAGTATCTTTCGGCAATGGATGAAGAAAAATATAATATTGCACAGGCAAATGCCAAACTTAAAGAGGGCGGAGAATTTGTTGATGATATGGTTTCCATAAGAAGAACGGGTGATTATACAACAAAAGCCCCTTCAGAAATTCAGTATATGGATGTATCTCCGAAGCAGGTTATTTCTGTAGCAACATCGTTAATTCCTTTTCTGGAGCATGATGATGCAAACAGGGCTCTTATGGGTTCCAATATGCAGCGTCAGGCTGTTCCTCTTGTTTTTCCTGAACCACCTCGTGTTGGTACCGGGATGGAGGCAAAGGCGGCCTACGATTCCGGAGTGCTTGTTAAAGCAAGAAGAGCAGGTGTTGTTGAATATGTCACCTCGACGGAAGTGGTTATTAAGCCGGACAACGCTGAAGATGAACATGATAAAGATGTTTATACTATGCAGAAGTATCAAAGAACCAATCAGGACACTTGTTTTAATCATAAACCAATTGTTCTTTTGGGGCAGAAGGTTGCTAAGGGTGGTGTTCTTGCAGACGGACCGGCAACAAGATATGGAGAGCTTGCTCTTGGTAGAAATGTTCTTGTAGGTTTTGTGCCATGGAATGGATATAACTACGAGGATGCAATTCTTATTTCAGAAAAGGTAGTAAAAGAAGATATATATACTTCTATTCATATAAAAGAATTTTCAATAGATGTAAGAGAAACAAAGCTTGGTCCGGAAAAACTTACCAGGGATATACCGAATATCAACGAAAACTCTCTGGATCAGCTTGATGAAGAGGGAATTATCAGGGTTGGAGCAAAGGTCAGCTCCGGATATATTCTTGTAGGAAAGGTTACGCCTAAGTCTGAAACAGAGACAACACCGGAATTTAAGCTTCTAAACTCAATTTTTGGTGAAAAGGCTAAAGAGGTAAGAGATACTTCTCTTAAAATACCTCACGGTACAGAAGGTACTGTTATAGATATCCAAAGACTTAAACGCTCTGAAGGTGATGATCTGTCTCCTGGTGTTGATGAAGTTGTTAAAGTTATTATTGCAACGAAGCGAAAGCTGCGTGAAGGTGATAAGATGGCAGGTCGTCATGGAAACAAGGGTGTAGTTGCCAGGGTTTTACCCGAAGAGGATATGCCTTTTATGGCTGATGGAACTCCTCTGGATATTTGTCTTAATCCCCTTGGTGTGCCATCCCGAATGAATATTGGGCAGCTTTTGGAGACAGAGCTTGGTTTTGCTGCACGAGTACTTGATAAGTGGTTTTCGACCCCTGTTTTTCAGTCTGCGACCACAGAAAAGATTGAAGCTGAGCTTGAAAAAGCCGGATTGCCGAAATCATCCAAAATTACCCTTTATGATGGGATGACGGGTGAGTCCTTTGAGAATGATGTCTTTGTTGGTTATGTTTATATGCTTAAACTGCATCACCTTGTTGATGATAAGATGCATGCAAGATCTACAGGACCATACTCACTGGTGACTCAGCAGCCTCTTGGTGGTAAAGCACAATTTGGTGGCCAGAGACTGGGAGAGATGGAAGTATGGGCGCTTGAAGCATATGGTGCAGCGAATACACTACAGGAACTTCTTACTATTAAGTCAGATGATATGGCCGGAAGGGCCAAGATTTATGAGAGTATTGTTAAGGGAGAACCTTCCTCCAGTGCAGGAGTACCGGAGTCATTTAATGTACTTGTTCAGGAGTTAAGGGGACTTGCTCTGGATATGTCTATTTATGACATAAAGGGAAGCAGAGTTCCTCTTACAGAAAGAGATGATGAGTTGATTAATAGACAAGGTTCACAGTTCTAGGGAGTTTTGTGATGAGAGATATACAGGATTTTGATAGCATAATGATAAAGCTGGCCTCGCCTGAACAGATCAGGGCGTGGTCTTACGGAGAGGTTAAAAAACCTGAAACCATAAATTACAGGACTCTCAGGCCGGAAAAGGAAGGACTTTTCTGTGAACGTATTTTTGGTACAACTAAAGAGTGGGAATGTTACTGTGGTAAATTTAAATCCATTCGTTATAAGGGTGTAATTTGTGACCGTTGTGGTGTGGAAGTTACTCATTTTAAAGTACGCCGGGAGAGGATGGGGCATATAGAACTTGCCGCACCTGTTTCTCATATCTGGTATTACCGCTCTGTTCCTTCCAGGCTTGGTCTTCTTTTGGATCTCACTATCGCCTCTCTGCGTTCTATTCTGTACTATGAGAAGTATGTGGTTATTGTTCCTGGTGATACAGATTTAAAAATAATGGAACTGCTTACAGAAGAGGAATACCTTGATGCCAAAGAACGATATGGTGTTGGGTTTACAGCTGGGATTGGAGCTGAAGCAGTAAGAACTTTACTTGAAAATCTGGATCTTGACATTCTCTCAGCAGAACTGAGAGCTAAAATGATCGAAAAGGGTGTAAAAACTGATAAACGCCTTCTTAAAAGAATAGAAATTGTAGAAAATTTCAGAGACTCTGTAAATAAACCGGAATGGATGATACTGGACGTGATTCCTGTAATTCCTCCGGAGCTTCGTCCTATGGTTCAGCTGGACGGCGGCAGGTTTGCCACTTCCGACCTTAATGATCTGTATAGAAGAGTAATCAATAGAAATAACAGGCTTAAACGTCTTATGGCCCTTAATGCGCCGGATATTATTATTAGAAATGAAAAGAGGATGCTCCAGGAAGCTGTAGACGCTCTCTTTGATAATTCAAAAAAGAAAAAAGTTGTTAAGGGTGCGTCAAATCGTCCTTTAAAATCACTTTCTGATATGCTTAAGGGTAAACAGGGACGTTTTAGACAGAATCTTCTGGGTAAACGTGTAGATTATTCCGGTCGTTCAGTTATTGTTGTCGGCCCTGAGCTTAGACTGCATCAGTGTGGTCTTCCTACCAAGATGGCTTTGGAATTGTTTAAGCCTTTTATTATGCGTAAGCTTGTAGAAAAAGATGTAGTTTATAATATAAAGAAGGCAAAGACTCTTGTTGAGCAGGAGACACAGGAAGTATGGTCTGTTCTGGATGCTGTAGTTAAAGAGCACCCGGTCCTTTTGAATCGTGCTCCTACATTACATAGATTGGGAATACAGGCTTTTGAGCCGGTTCTGGTTCAGGGAAAGGCTATTAAGCTGCATCCACTTGTTTGTCATGCATATAATGCTGACTTTGATGGTGACCAGATGGCGATTCATGTTCCTTTAACTCAGGCTGCACAAATCGAATGCTGGACTCTGATGCTTTCATCGAATAACCTGCTTAATCCGGCAAATGGAAGCCCTATAGTTTTTCCATCCCAGGATATGGTTCTTGGTATTAATTATTTAACCAAGCTTACCAATGGAACTCTTGGTGAAGGTAAGTATTTTTCCAGCATGGATGAGGTTATTTTAGCCAGAGATTCCGGTGCCCTTGCCTACAGTTCAAAAATAAAGCTGAAGATCGATGGAGAAGTAATTGAAACAAGTGCAGGCAGGGTTCTTTTTAATGAAGGAATGCCTTCTGAGATAGATTTTGTAAACAAGGTTCTTGGTGATAAAGAGCTCCGCGCTCTTGTTGCCGAAACATATTCCAGTTTTGGACCTCCTGTTGCTGTAAAAATGCTTGATTCCATTAAAGATATCGGTTTTAAATATGCAACAGTCTTTGGTGCAACTATTGGACTTAATGATATCGTTATACCTGAAAAGAAAAAGGAAATGATTGAAGATGCCAATAATCAGGTAAAAGAGATTCAGGAGCAGTATATCCAGGGGCATATTACCCAGGAAGAGCGTTACAACAGGGTTGTTGAAGTTTGGAGTAAGACCAATGAGGATCTTACTAATGAACTTATGGATGTTCTTAAGAAAGATAAGGATGGATTTAATCCTGTTTATATGATGGCAGATTCCGGGGCCAGAGGTTCCAGAACTCAGATCAGACAGCTGTCAGGTATGCGTGGCCTTATGGCTAAGCCTTCCGGAGATATTATTGAACTTCCTATACGGTCAAACTTTAAGGAAGGTCTTTCAATTATTGAGTTTTTTATCTCTACTAATGGTGCCAGAAAAGGTCTTGCGGACACTGCCCTTAAAACAGCCGATGCCGGTTATTTAACCCGGCGACTTGTTGATATAGCCCAGGATATGGTTGTTAATGATGATGACTGCGGAACTATCAATGGTATTGATATAAGTGCTCTTAAAGATGGTGAAGACGTTGTAGAAGCGCTTAGAGATAGAATTACTGGTCGTTTTACACTGGAGAGGGTTAAGCATCCAATTACCGGTGAAATAATAATAGATGTAAATGAAGAGATTACAGATGCTCTTGCTGCTAAAATAGAAGAAGTAGGTGTAGAGACTGTAAGAATTCGTACAGTACTTACATGTGAAGCAGAGCATGGTGTTTGTAGAATGTGTTATGGTCGTAACCTTGCTACCAATAAAACTGTCGATATTGGAGAGGCTGTGGGTATAATTGCAGCCCAGTCGATTGGTCAGCCTGGAACACAGTTGACTATGAGAACTTTTCATGTTGGTGGTGCGGCAACAAAAATAAGTGAAGAAAATAAAACAATTTTGTCCTATCCTGTTCTTATAAAAGAGATTATTGGTAATACTGTAACTCTTGAAAGTGGTGATGTTCTGTTTACCAGGACGGGTTATCTTACGGTTGCAAAGATTATCAGGGAGATCGAACTGGAGAAGTCTGCAAAAGTAATGGTTTCTCATGGTCAGAAAGTTACAGGTGGTGAAGTTCTTGTTAATCAGAAAAGTGGTGAAGTAACAGCTCAAGAGATAGGTTTTGTCTATCTTAAAGATGATAAGGTTGTTTTGATAGCCCAGGATCAGAAGCTGGATGTTAGAAATGGTGCAGAGCTTCTGGTTAATGAAGGTGATCTGATTTCTGCAGATGAGCCTATAACTACATTTGATCCGTTCTCTGAACCGATAATTGCTGAATATGACGGAACTGTAAGATTTGAAGATATTGTCCTTGGTATGACTCTTAAAGAAGAGATAAATATGGATACAGGGAACACTGAAAAGAAGATAAACGAAGTGTCTCTTGAAACCCTACAGCCGAGAATGGTTCTTATGGATGATGATGGTAATGAACTGGCAACTTACTTTCTGCCAGGATCTTCCTATTTAAGTATAGAGGATGGTGATTCTGTCAAAAAAGGTAAGGCTCTTGCCAAGCTTCTTAAGGAATCTGTTAAGACAGCAGATATAACCGGTGGTCTTCCCCGGGTTGGTGAATTGTTTGAGGCCCGACGACCTAAAAATGCAGCAGTTCTTTCAAAGATAAGTGGAACTGTCTATTTTAAAAATATTATTAAGGGCAAGCGAATAATTTTAATTGTAGATATCTATGGTCACGAGCATAAACATCAGGTTCCTATTGGAAAGCATCTGTTGGTAAGAGATGGTGACCTGGTGATGGCTGGGGAAGAGCTTTGTGATGGAAGTGTTGATCCTCACGATATTCTGGATATTCTTGGAGAAAATGCTCTTCAGTCATTTCTTGTTAATGAGGTTCAGGAAGTATATAGACTTCAGGGTGTAAATATCAATGATAAGCATATTGGCTCTATAGTCAGACAGATGATGAGAAAAGTTGAGATTGTTCAGGTTGGTGATACAGGGTTTATTTACGGACAGCAGATTGATAAGTATAAATTTCATACTGAAAATGCAAAAGTTTTAAGAGAGGGTGGAGAGTCTGCAGTAGCCAGGCCCATGCTTCTTGGTATAACCCGTGCCTCTCTTAATATCGACTCCTTTATCTCTGCTGCATCCTTTCAGGAGACTACCAAAGTGTTGACAAATGCTGCCATTGCTGGTAGTGTCGACACTCTTCGAGGCCTGAAAGAGAATGTAATTATCGGTCACCTGATTCCAGCTGGAACAGGGATGAAGAAATACCGTAATGTAAAACTTTACGATGAAAATAAAGAAGATCTTGATGCCCTTGTAAAACGGGTAAAGGAAGCAAGAAAGTTAGAGAGCTTATCTGAGGCTGAAGCTGAAGCTAACGGGTCCGGCAGTAGTCCTGCTGTGGCTGGGAAGTAACGGAATTTTAGTCTCTGTATTGTAATAAATTGTTCCCCTGGGTTGAGGGGAGCGGTGTGAAGAAATGCTGGGATAAGGCCCAACAAAAATAAAAGGGAGGGTGTCAAGCAGATGCCAACAATTAATCAGCTAATTAGAAAGGGAAGAAAGTCTATTGTAAAGAAGACTAAATCCCCTGCCCTTGAATCGTGTCCTCAAAAACGTGGTGTATGTACCCGTGTGATGACAGTAACACCTAAAAAACCAAATTCTGCTCTCCGAAAGGTTGCCAGAGTTAGGCTTACAAATGGAATGGAAGTTACTGCTTATATACCGGGAATTGGACATAATTTACAGGAGCACTCTGTTGTTCTTCTTCGGGGTGGTAGAATTAAAGATCTTCCAGGTGTCAGGTACCATGTTGTAAGAGGTGCCAAGGATACTTTGGGAGTAGATGACAGAAGGACCAGCAGGTCCAAATACGGCACTAAGCGGCCTAAGGCATAAGGGGAAGAAAAATGGCAAGACGAAAAGTTGCACCAGTCAGAGAAATTCTTCCTGACTCAAGATATGACAGTAAAATT
>CBDVAD010000072.1:0-11613 GCA_965371875.1 uncultured bacterium | reverse complement strand
GCCTGATTCCGAGCTAATTTTATCAACCCATAACAGTTTATCTCTGCAATATTTTGTGCGCCTGTGCCGGATGAAAATATACTTATCTCCGGATAGGATGTTATTAGAAGTGGAGTTGGAGCTGCTGAGTAGATCTCATTTATTTCTCCGGCTGTAATAGTTCCTGTATCATGTTTTGCTATAAATGATGATCCAGCAAAAGTAATGTCTCCAATAAGGAGTTTTCCTGTAGCTGCTGCAGCGCTGTTCTCAACAATAATAACTTCGAATCCGGTGACAGCTTTTAGTTTTTCACGATCGGTAGGTGAGAGATTAAGTGTCAGGGTCTGCCAGTTACTGTCTGGACTGGTGAAATCTGTAAGTTCAGTTTTTGTAAGCACAAGATTACTGCCTTCAGCATCAAGAATATCATTACCATCAAGATCTTCTGTATCAATTTGACCATTACCGGAACTGCTGTCAGGAGACAGCCCAACTTTCATGTTGAATGATCCATCATTAAAATTAAATCCGAAATCATAGATGGATATTTCTTTATCCAAAATACTGTCACTATCTAGATCTTCTGCCAATTTACCTGCCCGCAAATAGATCGTGACATTGCCTGAAGTATTTATATGTTTCCATTTTAGTAGAATAGATTGAGTAGCAGAAAGATTAATCGCTTATGATACCAGCGTTACTGGAATTCTCCCTCCTATCCACTCACTGCCACTATTCCCCAGCTCATAATCAAATACAGCTGCATCTCCATCTATTTCAGAACCGGTTCCTGCTATATAGGGTCCTGTACGGCCACCGTCTGCATAGGTATATATCTGATTTCCAGGTATAGACCAGTCGTAGTCTTTTAATGTTGAAGAGCCGGACGAATCGTATTCATGGTAATCTTTGTAGTATAATTTACCTCTGGTTCCTGTGGCTGGAGTTGCAGGAATAGCGGCAGGGTATAAAAAATCAGCAGAAATCGGAACACTGAATCCGTTTTTATTCATCCCTGCCAGGCGCATAATCCCCGTAGTATTAGGGTTATATATACTGATTCCGGCATCCAGACGAAAATCAAGATTTTCCCCTGTATATGTAAGTCCCGCTGTCCCCAGTATTGAGCCGGCAGCCTCTCCCGGTTGCTCTGTATATTCAGAATCAAGTACATTCCATCGCAGACCGGCACCGGTTTCCAAAAAGAGTTTGTCCGAAAAATAAAATTTGCTTCCAAGACCCATAAGCAGATCCCCTCCCATTCCTGCTCCGGCCTTTGTCCTGTATCTGATCTCTATTCGTGCGTCAGCAGGTATTGAGAAAAGAAAATTAACTGTTCCGGAATCGGGATCAAAGTTATATCTGTATTCATCAATATTGTTAATTGTTACTGCTACAGAGCCGTCCATTACATTGTCTCCCAGGTAGTAGCTGCTTATGGGGAAAAGTCTCTGGAATAGAAGCTCCTTATCAGGCGGCGAGCCGGAAAGCTGTTTGTCGGGTTCATAAATAAGTGTGTCTTGTCCAATGCTCTCCGCCAGTGGGTAGCGGTTTTCAGGGTACCTGTAGGAATCCCCCCTGTAGGAATCCCCTTTGTATAAAACTCTGATTGTATAATCTTCGAATGATGTTGATATATTCAGGTTTTCACCTGTAAATAAGTTAATATCCGCCAGGAGAGCTTTGAATAAAGAGGGGTTTTCGGGTATTAGGTAGGGAAGGGAGTAGATACTCAGCATTTCGAGGGGTGAAAAAACTCCTGGTTCGTAGAGGAGCAGGGCTGTTGAACCATCAATCAAGAGTTTTAGATCGAAAAGATCTTGTCCAAGATAGTAATCAGTAAGTGCTACGGCTGGTAAGAAAAAATCTTCATTTGGAAAGCTTAAATCGATTCTACCGGAGTTATCACCTGCCAGTGCACCAATACCCCGTGCAGCATCACCGACAGTATTTACTCCTTTTTTATAATAAACTGCAGCTCTTACATTTAGAGGTTCTCTAAAAAAGACTATCCCTTCTTCGGCAGAAATTATTGCATCATCACCATCTGCAAGCCTGTATTGATGAGTACCATCTGAGTAGAGTCCACTACTGTCTTCAATATAGACAACTAAATCATCTACATTATCATCAGGAAGTATAAAATATCTGCCTTCAACATAGTCTGTTAATTTTAATCTGACAGGATCTACTTCATTTTTTCCGATAAAACTTTTTACCTGCATTTCTGCAGGGTCAAATCTTATCATCAATTGATGTTCTGATTTATCGTTTTTAAAGAGAACCATTCCACCCATTGAATCTGTTGACGCTTTCGGAATTTGAAGCCAGGAATAATCACCAAAACCTATATCTGTATTTCCTATTCTCACACTGCGCAGGAAATTTTCGTCCACCGCCTCATATCCAAATAAAATGGTATTAAGTTCATAATCATCAATAAATGAAGCTTCGAAAAAATATCTGTCCATAAGCCAAAGAGATATCAGGATATCCGGCTGATGTATAAGTTGTAATCCGGATGTCATACCGGGAAAGGCACTTGTTTTTATCTTTTTATCTGTAGAATTCCATGTATAAGCAAGGCCTCCCCTTATCTCGGTTTCCCATGATCCTGTTAAGTAGAGATCTACTTCTGCATCACCTATACTGGTATTAAAAATAGACGGAGGGGCTTCTTCCTGTGGAAGAAGGATTGTTTGTGAGAAAAGGCCTGGAGAGGCTGATAAAAATATAATAAAAAGTAGTTTTCTATACTTTGTCATTGTGTTATTCTTGATAGTATATATTGTAACACAGGCTGAAAAAAATACAAATGAGTCAAAAAGAAGAAAAAGCAAAACTATTTGTTACCAGATTACTGTCGAATCCAACTCTGAAAACAATGAATCCATTGCAGAAAGAGGAACAAATTCTCAGCTTTATGGAAGTAAATGCCCAGCAGCTGTTGCCCACACTCTCGTCCGCTGCCTTTTTTCCTGGAGAATCGTGGCCTACTATTCAGGGTCTGCTTGTAAGTAAGCTGAACGAAATAATAGATGAATCATTAATTCCCGGTATACAGCGGCATCTTTATGAGAAGATCGACATTGGTTTTATTTCATTGATCAGACAGCAGAACTGGCCACAGGAAAAAATACAGGAAGAGTTATTCACTTTTATAAAAAAAATAATATCAGGTGCTGAAGGAAGGAAAGATTTTTCAGGCAGTTATAATGCTATTTCAAATCAGATTGTTGATAAATATATTGAAAGTGTTTTTGACACCCATTCATATGTACATTTTGAATTAACAAAAGTGCAGAGATTGAAGATGAATAAGAACGAGATCAAGGATATGATAAAAATTTCTCTTCTTCTTAGACCTGCAATTTATGTT
Organism: uncultured bacterium; assembly: GCA_965371875.1. Lineage (GTDB taxonomy): Bacteria > Spirochaetota > Spirochaetia > B11-G9 > B11-G9 > JAJRQE01. The sequence goes on along the minus strand of CBDVAD010000072.1, from coordinate 8,252 downwards.
TTTAGTGTTGATATGCATAAAGATAGTTCCAGTGGAATTATTACAAAATCCTTTGCAGAAAAAGTTGAAGCTTCTTTGATAAAGGAAATACCCTCTCTGCCTGAAACTCTGGTAAAAAGTGCAATAAACAGCAATCTTTCATTTGAGGATCATAAATACCTTCAGGCTACATCAAGAATAACCTCAATTATAAATTCATTAGCAAGATCGGTTAGATCAGACATGAAAGTTGACAGAGGAGCTTCAACTCCTGAAAAAAGCTGGTTTAGTATTGCCAGACGAAACTATAAATATTTTGGATGGGATATAAAAATGCTGGACGAACTGTACCGGTTCTCCGCAGAGAACAATTGGTAGGTGTATCAAATGGGAAGTAAAATAAAGAATTTAGTAGAATCCATAGTTGTCATCGCTATTTTCGCAGTCCTTATTCAGACCTTTCTGGAGGATTATGCAGTTCTGGCAGGTTGGAACTGGGAGATGCGAAGGCTCCTTATCTTTACCAGTCTTGGTTTTGATCTGTTTTTTACTATAGAATTTTTAATAAGGTTTATTTCTGCTGCCATGAAGAAAGAAGGTGGCAGATATTTTATGGATGGAAAGGGCTGGATTGATTTCCTGGCTTCCATACCTCTGCTTCTTCTTAATAGTGGTCCTGCTTTTTTTGCACTTATCACAGGAAGCGGCTTCTTTTTTGGTATGGGTGGTTTACTGAACATTTTAAAGATTATAAAAGCAATAAGAATAGCAAGGATATTGAGACTATTACGTATATTAAAGATATTCAGGCAGATAAAACATACAGGCAGTGTAATGGCTCAACGTCATGTAGCAAAAATTACAACCTTAAGTATAACTACTTTTGTATTTACCCTGCTGGTGTTTTCAATTTTCAGCGGAGTTCTCTCATTACCGTCTGCTGAAGATAAGATTATAAAAAACCAGAAAAGCGGTATTACAAGCTTTCTTGATCATTCCGGTAATTCTTTGGCAGCAGCGGGGTCTTTTGCAGATTATGAATCAGACCTTCTGATAATTAAAGAGAATGGAACTACACTTTATTCAAAATATGATAATCCTTTTTATGCAACTGTTTTCGGCCCTGGAGATTATCAGTATTTTAAAACCAGTGAGTATGAGTTTTTCTTTGATGTCCGTGAACTGGCACAGATTCAGGCAGCTGGTAATATCCTGTTCTTTGTAATTGTAGTTATGAGTGTTCTTGTATTTCTTATATATTATAGCCCCCATTTTGCACTAACCATAACTGATCCGATTCATGTTATGAAAAGGGGGTTTTTAGAAAATGACTATAACCTTGAAGTTGAAATACCACCTCTCTATCAGAAAGATGATATATACGTACTGGGCTCTCTTTATAATGAAAAATATCTTCCTATGAAGCTCAGACAGATAGATTCAGAGAGTGGACAGACTGATCTGTCTATGGATGATTTTGAGGATTTATTCAAATAATCATTCAGAATCTTTTCTGAACAGGTATAGTCCTTCTATCTTAAAAGTTCGATCAATAGAGAATGTAGTGACCAGATTTTTCTCGCTTTTAAGTTTCAGCTCAAAAAAATGATTAATAGGGTCATAGTTCTCTTCCTCAATTCGTAGTTCAAAATGAAATGTTCTTTCCTCATCTTCTTCATCTGCTGCAACAGGTGCAGGCATGAAAGAATAACTTCCTTTTGTGCTTTTTACGATGGCAAAAGGATTTTGCCAGGTAATATCAATCATCCCAGCCAGTGTATTTTCAAAATAAAGGCAAATAGATATATTTTCAGCCGGTACAAAATTATCACCCATAAGTACCGAACCAATAATGGAAGGGAAATTATAAAGATATCTTGTAGAAATATTTTTTGTAGTTTCTTTTGAATTATAATATGGTCTTTTTGTTTGCAGAACTTTTTTAATTCCTGCATTTATCAGAGTTACCATGTCAACTTTAGTTTGTAAAAGTTCATGGTAATTATCCTCAAAATGAAGAAGACCTCTGCCTGAAATAATATATTCAGGTTTTATCCTGTTAAGAACATAACATGCTACATCCAGCCTGCACTGGAGGCAGTCGGCCATCTCAAAACCATCTTTTCGTTTGTCCTCAAATATTTCATTAACCGTTTCAATTACTATGCTCTCCATAATGTTATGAACATTCATAGTGTTTCCTCCACTTTTAACTACTCTTTCAGTATAGCAAATACTGTATCAATTATCTAATCATTTTTTTCAAAAAAGTCATCTTTAAACCTGTGGGCTTCAAAAATATGTTCCCTCGTGAGTTTGTCTATATGAGAAAGCTGCCTCACAATCGGCTTAATTTTTGCCCTTAAATTAGTCTCTTTATGTGGGCAGTTGAATACCGATACAGGTAGTTCACATTCCTTAACCATTCGATGGATCACACTTTCTCTTACCTCACACATAGGTCGTATAATATAAATTTTCCCTTTGAAAAATTCCTGTACCGGATTCATGGTCGAAAAATTTCCTCTAAAACAGAGGTTCATAATGGTTGTTTCGGTAAAATCATCAAGATGATGCCCCAGGGCAATCTTTGTAATATTATTTTTATCTGCATATTCAAAGAGTATTCTGCGTCTGTTTCTGGAGCAAAGGTAACAATTAAAGGAATTATTAAATGATTCAGGAAACATATGTGCATCAATTATCTCGAAAGGAATTTTCAAAATTCTAAAAAACTCTCTAAGTTCCCCTGTTTCTTCATCGCTGATTGCATATTCCCTCCAATTAGTCATAATTGCTTTTAATTTATAAGTGATTGGAAGCCATTTTAGACGGAGGGCTAATGCCAGTGCGAGGGCAAGGGAGTCTTTTCCTCCTGAAATACCAAGAAGCACCTCATCTCCATCATTAATCATTTTGAATCTATTTATACCTCTACCTGTTTGTTTAATAAATCGGCGTACCCAGGGCGGTATATTCCCATCGGCCATTTCCTGAACACTGATCAAAAGCATACTCCCTCAAGGATGTTCTTTTATTACTTTTTCTGTTATAGTTAATTTTATTCTACGCAGCTTGCGTATATTATCTTTTGGAATAATACTTGTCTATAGAGGGTCTGTTTTACAAAAATGAGTTTTGGTATTAAAAAATTATATTTTACTATTCTACTTTTAATTTTTTTCTCTTTATTTGTAAGTTCCTGTAAGCGTAGTGAGGGTTCTGATAATACTGAATCTGCCGGTTCCAATTCTGCAGTAGAAACCGAAGAGGCAGGTACACTTGTTTTTGGTTCAGCCAGGGAAAATACAACATCCCCTGTTGTTGGTAAAACAGAAAAAAAAGGTTTTACAGAAACTGACCAGGGTGATATAAAAGGGCAGATGTTCCCGATTATTTCTGCAGCAATTATCCCTGAAGATATGATAATAGGAACTCTGGCTGACATCAGTATTCCGGATATCCCTATGGGGTCATTTATAAAATCCGTTATCATTTTTTTTGATGGAACCATGAAAGGTGAAATTAATGAAGATATATTGCATCCCGAATGGAGGGAGAGTATTATCAGGCTTTATGAAGATAATATTTCTGAACTAAATTATACTGTAAGAATTGGTACTATAATAAAAAAAAATGGTATTAAAACAGCAAACATACGTTTGATAAGTGATAATGGCAGAGCAAGCGGTAATATTATGGCTGATAATTATGAAGGTAAATGGCTTTTAAGTGCTGTTTCAGTTGATATTAATCAATTGGAAAACGTCTATTTTCGTGAGAATCTGGAATTCAGTCCTATAAGTTATTCAAATATTTTATTAAATTATTAACTGGAGTCATTATGGGAACAGAAATGGGCCGGATAGAACAGGAGTTTATTCTAAGTAATATTATAGAGAAGAAGCTGCCTGCGAAACTTCAATCCGGGAAGATTATTATTGACGGTATTTTCCTTTCCATGGATGAAGACTATCTATTGTTTTCCAGTAGTGATAGTCTTATTGGTGAAATTCATGAAGAAGAGTCTGTTACATTCTTTTTTGCCTTTTTCAGTCATACTATGACTTTTAGCACAAGAGTTATAAAGGAAGGCAACCCACTTAAAATTTTCATTCCAAAGCACATATATAAAAATTTAAAGCGTAAATTTGTCAGGGTTTCTACTGATTCAGATATAGAACTCTCATTCACACTTGAAAATGCACGTATTGTACTGGATTTTCCCAAAACCCAGGAATATGAATCCTTTGATTCAGAGCTGTTTCCCAATGATTTTGAGATATCCAACCTTAAGGAACTATTTCAACAGTTTAAATTAAAAGCTATGAACTATGCTGTTGAAAGTGAAATTGTAATGCTGAGATCAAAAACTCCGGAAGCATTTGAAGAGAAGATTGTTACTGACACTGGAAAGAGTTTGTTTATTACAGAGACAGGTGTTCCTTTTCCGGATAAGAATAAGGTTAATAGTGAGTTTGTTATTACTGAGGATATGTTTTTAGATAAGCATGGAGATGAAAAAATTTCATATGGTATGAATTTAAGACAAATTGAAGTTCTTTTAAAAAAGAAACATGAAAGTGGAATATTTGCTGAACTTTATACCCCTGTTATTTATCATGAGTATGCAATTGGATATATAAGACTTGCCAATAACAGTACACGGAAGCAGGCTTTTACTACTAAAACTTTAAATTTCGCCAGGGAGTTTTCCCGTATTCTTGCATACACACTTGAAAAACAGGGATATTTTTCCGGTGCTGAACTAAAAGAGGGTAATTATTTACCTGAGATAATAGATTTAAGTGCATCAGGTCTGTTATTTACGCACCCTGAAAAAAAATTATCAGAGATCCTTGGTTTGTACGGTGATCTTAAGCTTGTATTGAAGATTGGTCCCCGCAAAATGGAGATGTCTTCAAGAGTTATGAGGAAATATAAAACAAAAGATATCTACTTTTATGGTCTACAATTTCTTGAGATTGAACCGGAAGATTTTAGATTTCTATTTGATTATGTTTACGGCCGGCCTTTTTCAGATGATGATGACCGGTTATGGGAAGGTGGTGCAGATCCTCCTGAACTAAATTTCTAAATTGCTATCCTATTTTAAAAATTGGGGTTAGAATAAGGTGTATGATTTATATTTTAGTTGAGCTTAACGGTTTCAGACAATTAAAAAAAATAGATAATGATTTTGCGGTCAAAATTGTAGATAATATGAAAACTGCTTTTTCCGGTGATCTCTGTAAATTTGTTGAGCAGAAAAACAGTGTTTTTTTATACAGTTGTACTCCAGGAGAGTACGATCTTTCTTCCTTATTTAACAGCACCTTTAATTTATTTAATTATCTTGAAACGATTAGCGATGATCTTTTAGGTTATAATATTCTTCTTGATCAACTGCCTGGTGATTTCTCAAAAGAACAGTCGGCTATTCTTTTCCATCGATTATTTTTATTACCAAAGGATGCTTCTTTTTATATAACTGAAGAGCTTCTTCCTTTTTTTGGATCTTTTGCGGAGTTTGAATCAGAGGGAATTTTTAATCGGCTAATATCATATAGTGAATATAAACAGGACAATGAAGAAAGTATTATCAGTTTTATTTCTAAAGTAAAAGAAATGGAAAGGTATTTTGAATCTCTGACACCTTTTATTAATAATGACAAACGGGGATTGCTCTACTTTTACGGAACAGATTCGGCAAATTTATCATATTTAAGTTATTGTATTGCCTATCTGCTACAGGGTAAGACTATTGATGCACCCTGGCTGTATATACGATCAGAAAACAGTAAAATATTTAATATCAATTCTTTAATAAACTGTATGGATGCAGATTTTATTGGAATAGTTGCGGATTATTTAACCGGGCCTGAACTTGAAATATGGAATGATCGTATTCATCTGGTTCTTGATCGTAATAGAATAATTTTTGATGAAGATGCAATTATTCTTTTTAGAATTTATTTAAAAGCATATTCCGCCAGAATGGCAGAATTATATTTACCGGCTATAGTTTTTATTCCTGGTTCCCATTTGTTTGAAGAGCTGACCCTCGAGTATATTGCAATTGTGCTGGAGGATCTTTATCTGGATTTAGATTTAATTCCTGTATTATTTTCGAATGAGGAAGATCTTCCTGCATCGTTTCATGGATTTCAGGGGAAAAAACTCGGACCTGAAGGATGGATTCTTGATAGTGAGGAAGAGTCTGATCAAGGGGATAAGCAGTTGCCCCTTTCCATAGATTCACCAGTTTCCTTTTATCATGCTTCCATGCTCCTAAAGCATAATAAGGGAGTTTTTCCCGGTATTAAAGCAACTCATAGGTTTTTAGACAATATGGGCCATACTTCAAAGCATTTTCTTATGATCTATTCTTTGTTTTATGATTTATGCGGAAAGGAACTTTTAATTTCATATTTGTCTACAGATCAATCTGATAAACTGAAAAATGAAAAATTATATAGTGATTTGGTCTTAAATGGATTTATTTATCCTGACAGTTTGTCAGCACCTGTCTTTTCTGAAATCAATCAGATTGTAGCTACTGAAGTATGTACAGATGACTTACAATTAATTGATAGAATTACAAATGATATTGAATCTGACTTTAAAGGATGTAAGTTAGCAGTTTTTGAAAAAATTGCTTATATATACCGGAAGCTCGAACTGAACGATAAAGAAGCATTATATCTGCTTAAGACTATAGAATTATTAATTGATTCAGGAAAAACAGAAAAAGCAGGCTTCTTTTTTAAACGAATTACCGACCTGCAGCGTAGTGCAGAATTAGTAAATAGTAAGGTGGAATTAAGACAAAACATTTATTTTTTAAAAGCAGCAATTTATGACAATAAGGATGATTTTGCAGCTGATGTATTTTTACGTCTCAGCAGTATAGAACTGAATGACCCTGTTCTGGATTCTGAAAGGAAGATTGCCTGTTCTGATTATTTATATGCAATGTATAAATATAAGAAGGGGCTTGACCTTGCAAAACTGGCCTTACTGGATATTCAGGATTCTGATGATACTCATTTAAAAACAAGAGTTAACCTGAATCTGGCAAGAATACTCATGGGTATGAAAAGAATTGATGAATCAAAGGATTATTTCAGGATTGCTAAAGAAACTGTAGATAAAGACAGTGATATTTTCAGCATTCTGGAGATAAGTACTCATGAATCTGTTGTGAATTTTATTTATGGTAATTTTTCTGAGAGTCTTAGACTTGTTATTGACTCAAAATCTTTATGTTATAAATCGGGTAGAAGAGATTGGGAACTTTTTCTGATATTTATGAATGGAAGAATTTTGTTTGAACTGGGAAATTATACTGAAGCAGTTGTTATTTTTTCTGAAGGTCTTAGATTCTGTGATATCTATTTCAATGGTAATGAGAAGACTTTTTTTAACATCTGGATAGGAAGATGTTTTATTTATCTTAGGCAGTATCGATATGGAATAAAGATATTGAACGATTATGATTCTTTTCCTGAGGCACTCTATTTTTCTGCAGAAGGTCTATATTTTCAGGAAGAGAATAACAATGCATTTAAAAAAATAGAAGAAGCATATATCTGTGAGAGAGATAGGATCAGATTGTTCTGTTCCTCCAATATTATTTCCTGGGAGAGCGGTTACGATTTTATTGAAGACAGGAGTCTTGTTGTCGAAGGAGGTCATGGAGTTCTTTTTCAGCTTATTCGGGCATTCAGAGCTTTCTTAATGGCCAAAACAGGCAATGAAAGTGAAGGACGGGTTGAACTGGTAAAACTGACAAGAGAAGAACGTCTTTCTGATATAGATCTAAATAACGGATACTATTATTACCTTCATGCTCTTACTTTGCCTGAGCATACAGGAGCAGAGGCAGTTGATAAGCTTACTCTGTTGAGTAAGGCTTTAAGACATATTCAGCAGACTGCAAGCCACATAGATGATCCAAAAGATCGACAGCAGTTTTTAACGAATAACTACTGGAACTCAGGCTTAATGAAAGAGGGCAGAACGCATAAACTAATCTAAAATACTCCCTACTATTGACACAAATTCTGCTCATTGATATATTACTCTAGGTTTTAACATGGTGGCGTAGCTCAGTTGGTAGAGCAATCGGCTCATATCCGGTTTGTCAGGGGTTCAAGTCCCTTCGCCACTAATTTTTATTAAAAGTATTGTAGATGTTTATTACGCGTGCACCTTTTTGAGGTTTATTTGGACAAGGCGATTTATGACAGTCAGTACTGGAAATTTTCTGC
>CBDVAD010000071.1:0-11665 GCA_965371875.1 uncultured bacterium | reverse complement strand
TAGATATTTTCACCGCTGGCACCCAGCATCATAGTTTTAGCTCTACCCTTTATGTACAGGTAGTTGTCCTTATCAAAGATTCCAAGATCACCGGTTCTAAACCAGCCGTCTTCAGACAGAACCTCAGCTGTTTTTTCCGGGTCTTTGTAGTAACCCTTCATAACATTAGGTCCTCTGTAGAGTATTTCTCCTTCCCCTGTTTCTGCATGGGGATTATCAATTTTTACTTCTCCTCCCTCTATAACTGTTCCAGTGGCGGTAAATCGGGAGTTTTTTGCATTTGCTCCGGCAATTAATGGGGAAGTTTCTGTCAGCCCATACCCTATGGCATATGGAAATTTTGCATCCATAAGAAATCTTTCTACGTCACCGGCAAGACCTGCACCTCCTATCCCAAAGAAAAACAGGCGGTTTCCAAAGGTTTTCATAAGTTTTTTACCGGCTAACCTTGCTATAAGAGAATGGGTAAGAGGGAAATGGAAGAGTGTACGGAGCACTGCATTTTTCTCGATATTGGGAAGAACACTCTGGCGTACAATTTTTTCTATTAAAAGTGGTACAGAGAGCATCAAATGTGGTCTTACTGACTTTAATGCAGGAAGCAGCACAGTTGCAGATGGTGGTTTTCTTAGATAATAAACAGTGGTACCCGAGGAAAAGGGTATTATAAAGCCCAATGTACATTCATAGCTGTGAGACAGAGGAAGTATTGATACTATTGTATGTCCCGGTTTCATATCTGCAATTTTGTTTGAAGATACTGCATTTGAGCAGATATTTTTATGGGTCAGCATTACACCTTTGGAGCTGCCTGTTGTTCCTGCTGTGTAGATGATAACAGCAAGATCCTCTTCATTTGCTTCTATAGACGGTATTGTCATTCCGATTTTATAAAAAGACTCAAGAGCTTTTTCTTTTAGTTCTGAAACTGTTATTCCCTTAGGAATTATGGTAAAATTATCAAGAAGAATAAATTCGTAGTCTTTTCCGGTATTTATATCCTGAACTTTCTCAAATATTTTTCCGGATACAAAAACAATCCTTGCCCCTGAGTGTTCCAGGATATTCTTAATTTCCTGAGGATGAAAATCAGGGAGAATGGGTACTATAATAGCATCAGCCATACTTATTCCAAAGTATGTAGCACCCCAGTTAGGCATATTCTCAGACAGAATAGCGACTCTGTCACCTTTTTTTATATTCCTGGAAATTAGAAAGGCTGCAACCTTGTCTGCTGTTTCTTTAACATCAGTAAATGTAAGAGCTTCCTCGTCTACATAAGATAATGCAGGAGTGTTGCCGTACAGTTGTTCACTTTTTTTAATTATGGCAGTTAGAGTCAATTTATCAGGATTTTCCATTTTTTCACCTCGTTATGTATAGTATGAGCATAGTAGCATATGTCTACTTCAATAGTAATAAAAATTGATAAAACAAAACTGTATATGTACGATCTATTCTGCATATAACCTGGTCACACCCATTCAGCTGAAAAATTAAAGTCAGTTGTTGCTGTTTCTCCTGGTTCAGAATTTCTGTAATCAAAACACCCTGAAGTATTTTCAATATTGGGTATTTTTATAACTTTATGACCATAGATAGAGTTTAATCCTGATTCTGTATCTTTTTCAACAAAAAACTTAACTCCATGACTATCTGCAATTTCGCCTTCAACGTTAATATTTGCACGACTGGTAAATATATGCGGCCGTCCGTATCTGTAGACTTCTACAGGAAGAGGTGAAAAATAAACAAGATTGATAAAAGCTTCTTTTTCCAGTTCAATCCATCCCTGAATTTTTTCTATTCCCATCTCAAGTAATTGTCTGGAAGCAAATGAGTTGCTCACCGGAAGAGGGTAGGCGGCAGATATTGCTATATCACTGTATTTTTCCAGGAGTGAAACCTGAAACATGGAGCTTATTCTAAATCTTCTTATTCCTGATTCATAAGCTTTTTCTATATCTGACTTAACTTTTTTTAGAGCAAATTCATTTGTAAAATATGGAAGAATAATCTCTTCACACTTTTTGGTATATGATGACAGGGGCATTACATGAATTGCGCCTGAGAGTTTAGAACTTCTGACCCTTGTCTTTCCTGATATTTGTTTCCCGGGATCTGTTATATAAACATCTCTGCAAGGTTTATTCTCTTCATTTTTTCCCATGGACATACTATGTATTCTCATGAACTCAAATATCCCATCAATTTTTTTAGGGCTTTCTGTCAAACTTAGAATTTTATCAGTCCTTGCCTCCCAGAATTCCCGTCTGATTTTTTTTAAAGTACTGGCAGGAAGAAAAAGATTGCCTTTTATTTCAATATTCATTTCACCGGTTTTAATCATCTTTTCTTTGGTCGAAACAAAACTTTCCTGAATGGTCTCTTCTGTTAGACTATGTTTCGAAGCTGGTTCAATTATTATTTCTTTATTCCAGCTTCCAAGAGATGGATATCCGGGCAGGTCAATAATAAATCCTTCAGAGTTAATTTTGATTGTAAGATCTGCAATTGTTGGATTTATGTATTCAGGAAGAGTTTTAATATTAGTAAGTGATTTTTCAGGAGTATCACCTACCTTATAGACAAGGCTTCCAGTCTGCATCTGCTGATTAAATGCTATAAAAACTATATCACCTTTTTTAGCTCTGTTGACTTTAGCTCTACCGATATTCATAGCTGTGATGGTCATTTGAGGACCTTCATCACCGGATTTGGGCTGAATACGAATTCTATCTCCTTTTTTAAGGTCTCTTGATATCTTTACAGTAAAACCACGGGGGCTGCTTCCTGTTATCTCTGCACACAGCATCCCGGATACACCTGCCGATTTATGATTAATAAGATTTTCCATGCTCTCATTGGTATAAAACCCACTGGACCATTTTCTTCCGGGACTACCGGACAGAATCATTTTGGCTTTACCCAGAACTTCCGGACCCTCATCAAGAACCATTCTGTAGGCTGTAGTCACCCTTCGAACATAATCTGCCTTTTTAAGTCTCCCTTCGATTTTAACAGAAGCTACGCCGGCATTTATTAAGTCAGGAATAATATCCAGGGTATAAAGATCGTCAGGAGAAAAGAAAAATCCGTTATTACCGTCTTTACCATGGTACCTTCGTCGACAGGGTTGTTTACATCTGCCTCTGTTTCCACTCCAGCCGCCAATTGAGGAAGAAAAAAGACAGTTTCCTGAAAGTGAACTGCATAATGCTCCATGGGCAAAGACCTCCACTTCCAGGCTGGAACGTTTGATAATCAGTTCAAGTTCTTTTATAGTAACCTGTCTTTCCAGGATAACTCTTTCCAAACCCATGGAGGCAGCAGCCTCTATGCCTGCACTGTTATGAATACCCATTTGAGTAGAACCATGTATCTTCATCTTTGGAAATAACTGCCTTATCATCCAGGCTACACCTATATCCTGTACAATAATTGCATCTATCCCCAACCCGGATACATCAGATAAATATTTGTAAATCTCTTCCAGTTCTGCCTCTTTCACCAGTGTATTGAGTGCAAGGTAGATTTTCTTTCCATATTTTTTCGCATAGGCGGAAATTTTTGATAATTCTGTGACAGTGAAATTATTGGATTTTTCTCTGGCACTGAACTTTGGCAGTCCTGCGTAGATTGCATCTGCACCGTTTTCAAATGCAGCAAATGCGCATTCCGCATCCCCTGCAGGGGCGAGTAATTCAGGTATTTTAGTCATAATTTATTCTTCCAGATCGTATTGCTTAAATAAGTTGAGTATAGATTTCTGCGGTCCTTCAAAGACCAGGTTGATTCCTTTCTTTTTTAATTGTGTATATAAATTTAGAAAGCCTGCTATACTTTCTTTATCTATCTGTTTTACCCGGGAAAGATCAATAATAATTTTTTCAGTATTTCTGCTTATTTCTACTCTTAATACTTGTTTCAAGTACTGTAAATTACTTATAGTAACCGTTCCCTTAAGTAAAAATTTGCCTGGATTACTGGAATCCATGATCATACAGAAAGGTGTCGGCCATTTTTTTGACTTTTCCTTTTCTTTTTTATCTTTCATTATTTGATCCAGCATTTCATTTGTATCACGTAAGCGCTGAACCAGACCCTGTATAAGTTCCATAAACCATCCGGGCACATTGTATATATTATTGTAAAATTCCCTGATATCAATAACATATACAATTCCTGCCTTTTCTGCTTTTACATCTGCAGATCTGACACCTTCCTTAATAAGAGACATTTCACCTATAACATCACCTGCTTCAGCATTAGCAAGATGAATAGCCCCTCCACCTGATCCCCGTGACACTGAAAAGAGACCTGATTTTACTACATACATGGTATTTTCGATATCTCCCTGTCTGATAAGCAGTTCCTTTGCCTCTACTCGTTTTAATGGGATCTTTGTAGTTGTAATAATGTCCTGTATTCCTTTTATTGAAAGCACTTTATCTCTAATCAGCTGTATATTTTCAATTTTTATATTATGTTCTGCAACATCAGAGGTTTGAGTTAATTCATAAAGATAGCTTATGCCTGCCTGATCAATATCAATTACGTCAGAAAAATCAAGAATAAGAGGTTTTACATTTTTAAGTTTTAATTCCCGAATTTTAGATTTAAGCATATCTATGTAAGGTTCTGAAAGATTGCCTTTCAGGTATAATCTTCCTGGACGGATATTTATATTGTATTCCAGTGACAGTGAATCAACAGTTTGAATTTCAGACTTCCAGGGTATATCAGACTTCGAATCTCTAACAATATAATTACCCAAAAGTTCAGTTGTTTTGCGAATTCTTCTAACCAAAACCTTGGCAATGCTAACAGCCCAGTTTGAAAGTCCAAGTTCTTCATCAATCAGAATATCAGGTGATATCACACTGACCATCAGATCTCTTTCTGCAATAATAGTAGCGGATCGAGGGACACCTGTAAGAAAGGCCATCTCCCCAATGTAGTTGCCCTTTCCAAGTTCTGTAAGGGTTATCATCTGATCATCTTTATATATTACTACTCTTACCGATCCTGATCGTATTATATACATCTCTCTGGATGTATCTCCATTTTTGAATAATGTCTCACCTTTTTGAAAACGAACTAATTTTTCTCTACTCATGATAACCTCTCCTTTATTTTCAGAAAGTGAAGTTTATTCTCAAAATATATATCTACAAGTTCGGGATCAAAATGTTTTCCCCGCTCTTCTGCTATTATTTTATCTATTCTATCTTCAGGGAAAGCCTCTTTATACACCCGTTTTGTACCGAGGGCATCATAAACATCTGCAAGAGCAACAATTCTTGCCTCCAGAGGGATTTCTGTACCTTCCAGACTCTCTAAATATCCTGTACCGTCCCATTTCTCGTGGTGGTACTTTGCTATATTTGCAGCCATCTCCGGTATTCCGGGAGCAGTAAGCATTTTTGCCCCAAAGCTTACATGCTGCTTCATCTCTTCCATCTCCTTTGGACTGAACTGTCCGGGATTTTTAAGAAGTTCATCAGGAATACCAACTTTACCCACATCATGCAGAGATGCATAGAGTCTTATCTGTTTAATAAATAGAGAATCATCAGATATTTTTTCTGCAAGAAAACCAGCATACTCGCTTACCCTTTTAATATGATTTCCCGTATCTGTATCGTTTAAAATATTTGCACTTTCCAGGGCAGTAATAAGAGCCGATGATATGTCGTTCACCATCTTTGTTTTTTCATCCACCTCTTCCATAAGAAGCAGTTTTTTAGATTCAAGAAGTTTATTTTTTATATTTAGTTCATTTTGATAACGTTTCATTCTAACCTGTGCATTTACTCTCGCCAGAAGTTCTTCATGATTAAAAGGTTTTGTAATATAGTCAATTCCACCTGTTTTAAATGCTCTGGAGATCGAATCGGAATCTGTATTTGCTGTAATGAAAAGGATAGGAATGTTTGTACTTCTTTCATCATCTTTCAATTTTTCAGCTACTTCAAAACCATCCATGCCCGGCATCATAATATCCAGTAGTATAAGGTCAGGGTTCTCTGAAAAGGTGGATTCCAATGCAGAAAGGCCATCGTTAGCCAGAGTTATATCATAATCACTATTTTTACTTAGAACAGTAGCCAGTACCCGTCTGTTTTCGTTGTTATCATCGACTATAAGAATTTTGAAATTATTCTCAGTTGCCATTTTTATTCATCTCCCTGAGTTCACAGATTATACTGTTTAAGCCTTTACTGTCGAATGAATTTGCTGACTCGATCAGTTTTTTTATTAGTGAATTTATTTGCTTGCCTGAACTGTAAGCTTCAAGTTTCGAGGCAATATTTTTTACTCTGCCCGGGTTGAATATTTTCTCCTCTTTTTCAAGTAAAGAAATAATATTTTCAAACTCAGCATCATCCGGTATAGTAATTGTATTTATTGCAGACTTGCTGATTTTTTGTATCTGATATTCAATTTTTTTAAGAAAAATATCTTTCTCGATTGGTTTGGAAATATAGTCATCACATCCACTATCCAGATATTTACGGGCATCTCCTCTCATTGCATTTGCTGTTACTGCTATTACATGCAGATCATCGTATTTAATATTATTACGAATATTTTTTATTGTCTCCATCCCATCCATTTTTGGCATTTGAATATCGAGAAGAAGAATGTCATACTTTTTATTATCAAGTTTTTCAAGAACTTCAATTCCATCTTCAGCAAAATCTGAATCAACATATATTGAAGATAACATTGCACCAATCAGCTGTCTGTTTACGGCGCTGTCATCTGCAGTAAGAATATTTATATCAATTGTATCACCTTCTATGGGAAGAAGCTCAGAGGCTTGCTCCATCGTATATTCGAGGGGGATCCCCTCAATAATTACTACTAATTGTTTATAGATATTTTCTATTTTGGTAATATCTATACCATTCTTTTTTATTCCTGTATTTATCTCTTTTAGTAATTCATATACTTCGGTCATCCCAAGATTACCTGTACTTCCCATCAGTTCATGAGAAACAGCTTGCAGCCCTTCTGTATTTTTATTTATTATTTCTGATTCTAATCGTTTAAGATGCCTTGGCAGAGATACAATAGCATCTTTGATGATTGATAGAAGAATATCGTCACCCATTGCCTTATTCAGCCATCCTTCTACAATAGCCTTGGATTTATTTTTGTTTTTTTCCTCTAATCTATTCTCTTTGGAAAGCTGATTAGTTTCCTTACATTCTTCAAGTGGAATATTTATAATAAAGGTAGATCCTTTTCCTTCCTGACTTTCCACTGATACTGTTCCGCCCATTAATTTTGTAAGCTTAATGGAAATAGCCAGGCCCAGACCTGTCCCTTCGTATTTTCTGTCCATAGAAGAGTCACTCTGTTTAAAGGGAGAAAATATCTCCTGGAGTTTATCCTGTGCAATACCAATTCCTGTATCAGAAACTCTTATGCCCAAAGCATTATCATTCCATACTACTGCAACTTTAATGCTGCCTTTATCGGTGAATTTAATTGCATTTCCTATGATGTTAATGAGTACCTGTCTTATTCTATTTTCATCACCATAGATAATATCAGGAAGTCCTTTAGACAGACTTAAATTAAATTTAAGTTTTTTCTGTTTTATCTGTATATGGAAAAGATCCTCAATACTTTCAAAGAAATAGGGCAGGTTCACTTTAACAGAACTAAGATCAATTTCGTTTGCTTCAATCTTTGAAAAATCCAGAATATCATTAATGAGGGAAAGAAGGCTTTCACCTGAATTCATGATAATTTCCAACATCTCCTTGTCTTCATCCAGCATCTCTTTTTCCAGAAGCAAACGTGTAAATCCAAGAATAGCATTCATTGGAGTTCTTATTTCGTGGGACATATTTGCAAGAAAAGTACTTTTCAAAAGATTTGCAGATTCTGCGTCTATTCGGGCTTTTTCTGCACTTATTCTTGCAGATTCAGCATATTGGGTTTGAGTTTTCAGTTCAGCTTCTGTCTCTTTTTTCTCTGTAATGTCCTCTTTTACAGCAATAAAAAATCTGGGATTGCCGTTATTATCCAATACCGGGCTTATAGTGGCTTTTTCCCAAAAAAATGAACCATCTTTACGTTTGTTGTAAAACTCACCGGACCAGACTTTACCGCTTTTAATAGTATCCCACAATTCTTTATAAAAAGAACTGCTATGATAACCGCTGTTTAAAACTGTTGGCTTCTGCCCCAGAACTTCTTTACTGCTATAGCCGGTCACTGTCTCAAATGCATCATTTGCAAAGAGTATGCGGCCTTCAAGATCTGTAAAAACAATTACATTGGCGCTTTGTTTTACAGCAATTTTGAAATTTGCCAGTTCTTCACGAATTATAAAGTTTTCGGTAATGTCTGTGCCATAGAAGAATACCTGGCCGCTGGATAGCTCTCTGATGCTGGTAAAAAAGTAAGTCTTTTGCCCAATTTGATACTCAAAATTATTAATATTGTCGGAGTTTATGTTATTAATCTCCTGCCTGCTAAGCTTGTTAAAAACATTGTAGATTGAGGGAGGTGTGGTTGTCAGCCCAAGTATAGTTTTTGCTGCAATATTGCTGCTTAATATTTCGCCCCTTGCAGAAGTTTTAATTACCGGTGCAGGATTTAAATCGAATATCCTGGCCCTTTCCTCTATAATCAGATTTGCCTTAATTCTATTGGTTTTGTTTTTGACTGCAAAGAAAGAAACTATCATAGATACAAGAGAAAGGCTTACAAAAATAATAATCCCGCGTCTAAAAGCATCTTCTGTTTGTGCTTTAATCTTACTTATATATACAAAAGATATTAGCTCCCATTCAGGGCTTGTTGGTGATTCTGAAATACTTATTTTTTTGAATGTAATAAATCCGTTTATAGTACTGCGCTGCCCTTCACTGTCATTTATGAATATCTTTCCTTCCTCAGTATTCAGGAATTCTAAAGTATGAGTTTCCTCATTCGACATAGTTTCTGAAATAGAAACTATCCAGCCCATATAATTTCTTAAAAAGGTCTTTCCGAAGGAATATATTGAGATCCTCTCCATAAGATCAAGAATATCTTTACCTTTGTAGTTAAGGATAATAAATGCCCTTTTACTTCCACTCTCATCCAAAAAGAGTTTGGCCACACGCAGTATGGGTTCATGGGGAAGTTGCAGTTTGCCGTTTTCATAGTTAAAATCCATCCGGGAGAAATAGACATCCTCAGCTGCGGTATTCATTATCTCATTGAAATAATAGCGGTCTCCCTTTGATTGCAGGTCCTTGTCAGGAATTTTTGTAACAGCCGTCCCATCATAATCCATTCTAAAACGCTCAAATCCACCAGAGTCGATGATTCTTATTGAAGAATATATCTTTCTCCTTTTAAGGAAAGATGAATAGATATTTGTCAAATCATTTTCAGGGCTGAATCCTGAATTTACGTACTGCCTTGATCTCTGTAGATTTTCGAGATACTTTATATCCTCTTCCAGTGGGCTAAGATGATCCTTTATCATATTTTTCTGAAAGTCCAGCACCTGTTTTTCGTTGTTTTGCATTACTGCATGGAATGAACGTATATCCTGTCTGAAGACAGTATACGAAAGAATTCCGGAAACCAGTACAAGAGGCACAATATATGCAATATAGTATTTTAAGAAATTGTTAATCCCGAGTGTTTTCATCGTATTCCTATTATGAATCAATTAGTAATATTTCACAATAATAATACCAAATATTCTTATTGACAAATTTAATTGACACTATAGAATAGGCGGCAAGCGGGAGGGATAAAATGTACGATTTAATTATACTTGGAGCAGGTCCTGGCGGGTATGTAGCAGCAGAGAGGGCAGGCGAACGGGGTAAGAGCGTTCTTCTTATAGAAAAGGCTGAAGTAGGTGGTGTATGCCTTAACGAAGGGTGTATTCCTACAAAAACGCTCTTAAATTCTGCAAAACACTACTCCCATACGCTGGATTCAAAAATGTTCGGAGTTCATTGCGAAGGCGCCAGTTTTAACCTTGAAGAGGCACAAGCATGGAAGAATAAGGTAGTAGACACAAATAGAAAGGGTATCCTTTTCCTTATGGACAAATACGGTGTTGAAGTAATCAAAGGAACAGGCGTTTTTAATACCGATGGTACCATTCAGGTTGGAGATACAAGCTATTCCGGGAAAGATATAATTATTGCTACAGGGTCTTCTCCTTTAATGCCCCCTATTCCAGGTTCGGATTCAAAAGCCGTTCTGGACAGTACTGCACTGTTGGAGATTCAAAAAATCCCATCCAGTCTGGTTGTTATTGGTGGAGGTGTAATAGGTCTTGAGTTTGCCTCTTTTTTCTCCATGCTTGGTGTCAAGGTAGATATAATAGAGATGATGGATGAGATTGCCCCTTTTATGGAGCCGGAATTTGCAAAAACCATGCGACGGGCCATGAAAAAGGTAAAATTTCACCTGGGAGCAAAGGTTGAATCCATTGATGGTAACAAGGTTAATTTTATAAGGAAGGGAAAAGACTTATTTATTGAGGCAGAAATAATTTTGATGGCTGTTGGCCGTAAACCTAATATAGCTGGCCTGGGCCTGGAGAATCTTGGTATTGAAATAAACAGAGCCGGTATTGAAGTAAATGAAAAAATGGCAACATCCCGCCCTGGTTTTTATGCTATTGGTGATGTAATAGGTAAATCTCTCTTTGCTCATTCTGCTTCCAGAATGGCAGAGGTTGTTGTTAATACTATTTGTGGCGATGAAGATAACCTTGATTATGATATCGTCCCATGGGCCGTATATACGCATCCTGAAGCTGCATCCTGCGGTTTGACAGAGGCAGAAGCAGTTGGCCGCGGGATAAAGATAAAAACAGCTACTCTTCAGATGAGGGTAAGTGCAAGATACTATGCGGAAAATGGTCTTACACCTGGACTCTGTAAGGTTGTAGTTGACGGTGATACTGATAAAATTATAGGTATACATCTTTTAGGCTCTCCATGCTCTGAGATGATTTTCGGCGCAGCTCTTATGATGCAGGCTGGTATGAAAACTTCTGATATCAAACATACTATTTTCCCTCATCCCAGCGTTTCAGAAGTAATAAGGGAGACTGTGTTAGCTTTAGACAGTTAACAGTTAACAGTTATCAGTAAACAGTTATCAGTAAACAGTTATCAGTTGTCAGTTGTCAGTTAATAAATGATTGGAGATTAGGATATGGAGGTGAGAAATGGGTCAATATTTTGAATGGAGAGATGAGTTTTGTACTGGTGATATAACTGTTGATGAACAGCATCAGTATCTGTTTAAATTAGCTAATCAGCTGAATGTGACCAGAACTTCGGAATGTAAGCCAATTGTCACAGAACTCTATCAATACACCAAAGTACATTTTAAGGATGAAGAAAAAATAATGGCAGAGTTTAAATATCCTGCACTGGAGGATCATAAAAAGCTGCATAAAAATCTTATTTCCAGTTTAGATGATCTTTCTAAGAAATTTAATGAATCTGAAGAGTCACGGGACGAACTGGTAGCAATTTTTGGAAACTGGATTATTAATCATATATTGAATGAAGATCTGAGGTTTGCAAATTTTGTAGCTGCTTCATAGAGTTAATTTTGTCACTTCATTATTCATTTTTTATTACGCCTGCTACAGCGGGCGTTGTAGCCAGCGTAT
>CBDVAD010000070.1:0-11679 GCA_965371875.1 uncultured bacterium | reverse complement strand
AGATTTGTTTTTGTTGTGGAGACGCCCAAATTGGGCGTCTCTACGTTGTTATTATCGATTACAATAATTCCATGGATATGGTTGGGCATAATAACAAATTGACCCAATCGTACAAATGGAAAATGTTTTGGGATTTCCTTCCAATATTTATTCGCAATCTCCCCTATATCTGACAATTCCATTGTACCATTGGTAATATCACCAAATAAACATTCCTTGTTTTTTATACAAATCGTAATGAAATAATGTCCATTGGATGCATAATCCCAATTATTTAGACGGGCAGATTCAATACGGTATTTATCTTTAAACAATGGCATGATAGTTAGTAGTACAGAGCAAAATGCTCTGGTGCTTCAGGATTATTCTAATAGTTATGTAAAATCATGGTAAATATGATATAACATTACTGAGCATTTTACCTAGGCAGAATATATCGAACTAATCCCATCCAGCTCCGCCTCAATTTCTTCCCACCGGCTGCTTGTCTCTATCTGCAGTTGTTCGTTTTTTTCAAGTTCCTGCTTAAGGATCCGGCTTTTATTGCCGTCTGAATAATTTTCCGGATCAGCCATTTTTTGTTCAATATCCTGCTGTAAGTCTTCAAGTTCTTCCAGGCGTAAAAGAAGAGAACTTTCCTCCTTTTTTAGTTTTTTTATAATACTTTTCAGTTGTTTTGTAGCCTGGTGATTCTGTTTTCCCCGGGATAGAGTTACATCTTTTTCTGAATTTATAAATTGCTCTTCACTTTCAGAACCCCCGATTTTCCAGAGATAGTATTTATAATCTCCTTTAAAATCCCTTGGCCCTGATTCTCCCAGCTCAAGAACTCTGGTTGCCAGGTTTTCAATAAAATATCGATCGTGAGAGACAAATATTAGTGTCCCTGAATAGTTTTTGAGAGCTTCCAACAGGATATCCTTGGAATGGATGTCCAGATGATTAGTCGGTTCATCGAGGATTAACAGATTTACAGGAAAAAGAAGAAGTTTTAATAACGCCAAACGACTTTTTTCACCGCCGCTTAATACATTTAATGGTTTGAAAATATCATCATTTCTAAAAAGGAATGCACCCAGAAGGCTCCTAAGTTTTGGAATAAGTTCAGTTGGAGTTACATCTTCCATTTCTTCAATTATAGTATTGCTGTTGTTTTGAAAACCATCCTGCTCCTGGGAAAAATATGCGATTTCAACACCTGTTCCATGACTGATGCTGCCTGTAAAGTTTTTATCTACATCTGCAATAATCTTTAAAAGTGTAGTTTTGCCAGCTCCGTTTTTACCTGTAATTACAATTCTTTCACCACGTTCAATTTCATAATCAAGATCTGATAAAACTATATTCTCTCCGTATGCCTTTGATAATCCCTTCAAAGAAAGAACCTTTTTCCCTGAATGAGGCGGATCAGGAAATGATAAATGCATTTTCTTAAGGTTTTCAGGTATTTCGATACGTTTTATTTTATCAAGAGATTTAATACGGCTCTGAACCATGGATGCCTTGGAAGCATTATATCTGAATCGGTTTATAAACTCTTCCATTTTTTCTATCTCTTCCTGCTGTCTTTTATACTGATCAATAAGAATTGTCAGTTCAGCTGCCCTTGTTGCCTCGTAACTGCTGTAATTCCCTTTGTACCTCTTCAGACTACCGTTGAATAGTTCAACAACTTCATTAACGGTTACATCCATAAAGTATCTGTCATGAGATACAATGAGCAGTCCGCCCTTAAATTTTTGAAGAAATTCTTCCAGCCAGTTTCTTGCCTCTATATCCAGATAATTTGTCGGTTCATCCAGGAGCATAATATCCGGGTTTTCCAGAAGAACCTTTGCCAGGGCAATTCTCATCTGCCATCCACCCGAAAATTCATCACAGGTTCTTGTTAAATCGGAATGCTTAAAACCGAGTCCAATCAAGACATGTTCAATTAATTCTTCCCGTCTATAGTAAGAACTGGATAACAGCCTCTCATGAAGCAGATGATGTTTTTCCAGAAGTTTAGGGAGCTCTTTGTCATCCTTTTTAATTAAACTTAGATCGTGTTCAATCTTAACAAGTTTTTCTGATTCCTTATGGAAATAATTAAAAGCCAGATCTGCCTCATGGGCGAGTGTTCGTCCCTTGAATAATAGTCCCGATTGAGGTAGATATGATATTCTTACTTCGTTCCCTGATGAAATTGTTCCACTGTCCGGAGGGATAATCCTGCTTATAACCTTCATAAAGGTTGTTTTACCACTGCCGTTCCCACCAGACAAAGCAACACGACTTGTCGATGCCAGATTGAGATTTATATCTTTTAGTATATCTCTGTCTCCAAAAGAGACTGTAATGTCGTTTAACTGAACGAAAGACATCTTTATTTCCTAATCTGCAGAAAATGCAATAACTATAGGCGATATACTCTTCTTTCTGACAATATCATTTGTTATATCATTTTCCGGAACATAAGTGAGTCTCAGCTTTTTATCTACCAATGTATAAAGGAAGATTACAGGAATTATTCTGTCCCCGAATTTGAACCCAAATGAAATAACTCCTGTGTATTCATCACCCAGGTTGCCGGATAGAAAATTATCAAATTTAATTTTACCAGTGCCGTCAGATCCATCCGGAATAATCTGGGGTATCAGGCGGTCATAATCAGTCCATGTAAAGCTGCCGTCAAATTGCATTCTTATATTTCCATATGCATTACTGGAAAAACTGGTTCCTGCTTCCAGAAGAGAATTATATAATGTTTCTCTTCGTTCTGTTTCCCCGATAATGATATCTTCAATATTTTCCATAACTACATAATTAGCAATTACTTTTTCGCTTTCATAGTAATAACTTACCTGTAGATGTGTATCTGAGAGTACAGTTATTATAGTACCTGTTTCTCCCAGTTCGAAAGATCGTTTGTCAATCAATGTAAGAAAGTCCCAATCAAAACTAATACTGTACGAATTGGTAACAATTCTTAGTGTTTGATTTTCCAAATCAGGAAACAGACCTGTTTGTGGTCTGAATAATTTAAGATCGATAGCTGAATTTTTAATCATATCGACGAAAACTGATGGGTGGTATAGTGTTGTAAAGGCCGCTTCGATGAGCAGATCTGCCGGGTTTATTTTTTCCTCAGGTTTAACAGAGCTGTCATAGATATCCAGGTAATGATCAAAACAGTATCCAATTATTCCATCTTCTGTGATTACCTGATACCAGTAACCTTCATATTGACCAACAGTAGCGATCTCGGATTTTTTGTCTGAAACCTTTATTATCTGGTCTTTTCTCATTTTGTAAACTCTTTTGGAGTTTATACTCGCTTCTTCCCTTATTAGAAGACCGTCTTTGAGATTTCGTGCAAAAATAGTTTTATATTCCAGAATAGTTTTTGATTTTTCCTTAGCAAGAGCTTCATCCTTAAAAAATGCAACTCTCCATCTTTCCATCTGTATGGATTCCTCACTGATCCCGTCGTTAAGAAGGTATACATCCGCCAGCTCAGATTCACTGATAATAGTTACAGTCTGACCGGTTGGGAATAAACTGGCCTCAGGCGCCCATAGGATAGTCCCATATCCAATTATTTTTTGACCACAGGATGAAAAAGTTGTAATTACTATAAAAACTATAAAAACTCCGGCTAAGATCCGGAAATACTTGCTGTTCATAAAACCTCTCTCTAGGGTTTTTTATAAAACAGAAAGTAGTGATTAGTCAATGTGATCGTAGATAATTAAGATTTTCCCCTGCAGAATGAGATCTATATTATTTTGTCTGGATAGTATTTTATCTGCATCTCTGGTTGATATAATAAGATCTGTATTATTTATGCCGAATATTTTTCTTGCTTTTATTTTTAGTGGATTGAGGCCAATTCTTGCAAGTTCCAGAGAATCTGACAGTCCCTGATATCCAACAGTACCGGTTTTTAGTATTACATCCGGATCCACCATAATGGGTCCAATTACAAGATTAAGTTCTTCATCAAATATTTTTGGAAAAAGAGAGGGTGAGAAGGAGCCTTTATTCTGTTTTCCATACATTGGTAGTAAATTATCAACGTAGATGACAATACCTGAAAAATCTGCAGATGGGATAAAATCCAGTGTTGGTGTCACAGTAGCTGTGCGTGAGTGGGGAATAAACAAAGCTGCAATATCCGGATAAAGATTCAAAGTATACTTTGTCTTAAGTGATTTAAAATCAGGTGTAAACAGAGATTGTTCTTTAATCAATGATGGTACTATATTAAAAATATGATCTATAACGGAAGGATGCATTTTAATAAAATCCTCCCCCCTTGTTCTTGAGTCAATAGTTATTTCTTCGATTCCATTTAGAAGGATGTAGTTCAGTCGTTTTTCTATACCTATTTCTGTACTGAATTTTATCGAGGGAAGTGGTTTTGTTATATCAGAAAATATACTCTTTATAACGATTTCCAATTGCTGATCTTTCCAGTTAATTGAGTAATCGATAGTAGTATCTTCTATATCTGGATCTCCAAAGACCATAAATTGAGAAATAATGAGGAGTATGAGTACTAGGAGTCGGTATTTTATCATCTTATCACAATATCGGTTTTTTTGCGGTCTACCCTTAATGTAATCCCAGAAAGAAGGAGACGGGATTTCGCGCAAAGACGCAAAGGACGCAAATGTAGGGCGTAGGCCTTGTGCCTACCCGGAATTTAAAAAACACCAACCGATTCTTCAAACAGGGGAATTATCTCCCCTCCTAGCTCTCTGAGCGGGAAAAAGGTTTGTCTCCGAAGTAGATGCCTGCCCATTCCCATTGTCCATGTATTTCAGGATCAGCAGGGAAATTGACTCTTCTGAAGTATAGATACCAGGTCTCAATTCTGTATGACCATCCCCAGGTTTTAAGATATGCTTCCTGTAAATTTGAATCTCTATCCAAATCTGCCGAATACCTTACTCTGTTTTTCATAAACAAGTTCAGCTTGTCAAGAAAATCTGAATTTGCTTCTGTTTTTACCTGTTCCCACGAAACTGCAAAAAAGTTAATTTTGGCTCTATATTTTGAAAGTCTTCTGTAATCTTTGTTTCGAATAGCATATTTAACTGAATTTACAAGATCATCCAGACTTTCCATAGTCCAGTTTTTATTTCTAAAATCATAAAAATCGATTATAGGTTTGATTTGTTTTTCAGCATCAGGATATCCCGGAACCTTGGAGTCAGGGTGTTGGAGAAAATTTTTATATGCCTGAATAGATAGATCCCATTCTCCCAGTTCTTCATAGGTTTTAGCAAGATAAAAATACGCCGGTCCTTTTTTTATATTACTGCTGAAAGTGGAAAGAAGTTCTTTATAGTAATCTACTTTATTTTGAGGTTTATCAACAAGATCTATCAAGTTTGAAAGACAAATATAATGAATTGATTGTCCTCTAACCACAAGGTCAGAATAGTTTTTTAGTATTCTGTCAAAATAGTGAATGGCAAATGGCTCAGCCTCACTCTCCAGATAATTCTGTGCAGTCAGAAGCAGATAGTACCCATTAAATGGATCTTCAGGGTTTTTTTCAACGTATGTTGTTAAAAAAAGATTTAATATTTCAAGTTCATTCTGGGCATGGAGAATTTTTGAAATCTCCTGAATAAGAATAAAGTTTGCTTCAGGATTACTGGACTGCTCCTCCATTGTTTTTGCAAGCTGAAGAAGTTCATCCTTTTCTTTATCATTTCCAACAACAAAATAGGGTTGTGAATTTAAAAAGCCGGTATAAAGGATGGCGTATCCCAAAGCGAGTATTGTCAGTATTATCAGCAGTCCAATTAATATCTTTATTTTCATAATTCAGGCTGTCCCTTAACTTAATCCCTGCCTGGTCGCAAGCAAGCTTGCTGCTCGGCTATGCATCCTTACTGAATCGAGGCTGAATTTGTTGTCTCAGGTGCTGATACTTTGGAGTGCACAGTGTATCCAAATGTATAAATGGTGAAAAACCAGGTTACCGGACAGCCTCATTTTAAGGCTGATGTTATCACAGCAAAAGAGAGTGTTCAATTGATCTTAAAGGTTTTTATGTTATACTCTCCAGTATCTTGAATATTAAACTAATTCTACTTGTCCCTGTAATAATGGGATTCACATATTGTTCCACTACTCCTTCTGTGACCGGCTCAAGTGATACGGATATATCATATTCCGTCGATCAGGAAGCTGCTGTTCTTGAATCAGTTCGTAATATGATAGAAGACGGGTCTTTATCCTCTCTTGAGAAGGCTGTGCATCTTTTGGAAAATGAAAGTGCAGGAACTACAGAACAGGGAGAAGTTCTTAAATTTATTGCTGCAAGCCTTTTGCAGCTGGTCTATCCTTATTCGGAAGCTTCAAATATCCGGGCTGCCAGTCCTAAATCAGGTATGCTTGCAGCAATAGTAGAAAGTGCAGGAGAAGGAAGTATTATTGATATCCCTAATGAGGATGTTAGTTTTTTTTCATTACTTTTATCTTCAACAGCAGCTTTGTTTACTGAAGCAGATGCTGTAATTGATCGGTCCCTGGAAATTCTGGATACTTTATATTCTTCCGGATCTATATCTTTCCTTCCCGTTTATATCAGATCATATTTATTTGAGAAGCAAAAATTATTCAGTAAGGCTCTTGATGGGTATTATGAAGGCGAAAAGTTGGATGGAGAAAGTTATCCTGCCAGGTTGGGAATAGTCAGGATACTCCTCATGAATGGGGAATACAAAGAGGCGCTCGTTTTTGCTGAAAAACTTTTTAGTGTTTATGGTCAGCATATAGAGGTTCTTTACCTTTATATTGATATCCTTATTGGAAGTAATAAACTGGAAAAAGCTCTTCTTCTGGTTACTGATTTCCTTGCTGTAAATCCTGATGATATGATTATGACTCTTAAATATGCAGATATTCTTCAAAAACGGGGGCAGAATGCCAAGGCGATCCGTATGCTTAAAGTAATTGAATCTATTGCCGGTTCATCTAAAGATAGTGTACGAATTCGTGGTTCTATTCTAATAAATGAGAAAAATTATAGTCAGGCTGCAGCATTGCTTAAAGATGCACTGGATGACTATCCTGATGATTCCGGATTACGAGCCCTCTATGGAAGTATTCTTCTTATCACAGGGGATGAAGGGGAAGGTCGTATCTATCTGGAGGGTAGCCTTGAGGCAAATCCTGACAGCCTTGGTAGTCTTGTTCTTTTGACTGAAGAGGCCATATCTGCAGAGGACTGGATCCGGGCAACTGATCTCGTTGAAAAACTTCTGGCAAAGGATGATTCAGATGCATCTCTGCGTTATGCTGTAAAGATATATCAGAATCTTGGAGACCTATCAAAAGTATTTGATTTCAGTACCAGAATTATTGAAGAAGGGCAGCCCTTATTTTCAGATTATACCGTATATATAGATCTTCTTCTAAGAGACGGTAAGGTGAAAGCATCTCTGGAAATGGCAGATAGATGGTTAAAAGCAAGCAGCAGCCCGGTAGAAAGAAGCCATTTTTACTATCTAAAAAGTCTTGCACAGGCGGACACCAGAGAAAAACTGGATAGTCTCAGGCAGTCTCTTTTTGAAAATTTACAGAATCTGGATGCAATAATGGCTATTGCAGATGCCTATTATGACTTAGGTGAAAAACGTAAGTCATATCGCTATCTTAAACAGGCCTTGATTATGGCTCCTGATGATAACCGGATAAGGGAGCGTCTTAGAAAACTGGAAATGGAGCTTTAGAATGATCTGTCTTACATTAATGGAAAATTCTATGGAGTCGAACTTAAAAGTTCTTGAAAAGAACAGACATCTTATTGATATGGCCGAATTAAGACTCGACATGCTTATCGATCCACTGGCGTTAGCTCCTGATACAATCAAATCAAAATTTGAACTTCCCTTGATTATTACTTATCGGAAAAAGATTGATGGCGGTAGATATGAAGGTAGTGAATCGTACAGAAGGGAGATTCTTTACTCCTATGCAAAGAGTGGTTTTGCCTTTATTGATCTTGAGCTGGGGAGTTCTTTTCCGGAAGTTGAAAAGGCTGCTTTAGAAAGCAGAACAAGAATAATCCGCTCCTATCATAATTTTGAAGAGGTGCCCGATAATCTTGATACTATTATCAGGGAACTTGCATCCAGACCCGGAGAAATACCAAAGGCAGCTGTTTATTCCGGCAGCAGCAGTGAAACCCTGAAACTCTTTGAAGTTTTTGAAAAAACCAGGGATATTGAAGATAAGATAATACTGGGAATGGGGGAGTATGGAATCCCTTCAAGAATTCTCTATAAAAAACTTGGCTCTATGATTTCATACTGCTCCGGTCCGGATAATTCAGGGGCACCAGGCCAGTTAACACCCGTGGATATGAAGAACTTGTATCGTTCAGACAAGATAAATAATGCCACTTCTATTTATGGGATTATAGGGAATCCGGTTATGCACTCCCGCTCTCCGCAGCTTCATAACAACGCGTATCAAAGAGCTTCACTTAATGCTGTATATATTCCATTCAAAGTAGATGATATTGGCTCATTTTTTAATCTTGCAACTATTCTGAATATAAGGGGCTTTTCAGTAACTGTGCCCCATAAAGTTGATGTAATAAAGTTTATAAATGAACGCAGTCCCGAAATAGACAGAATAATGTCATGCAATACAGTTTCCAGATCAGGTTCGTTATGGAAGGGTTTTAACACAGATATGGATGGATTTCTTATACCTCTGATTTCAAGGATTGATACTGCCGGTCTGAAGATCAGCAATATAAACAGAGGAGCTGTAATCGGTGCCGGCGGGGCAGCAAGAGCAGTAATAACTGCCTTGCAGAGCCTGGATGTTAAAATTACTATATTTAACCGTTCAGAAATCAGGGGAGCAAAGCTTGCTGCTGAAACTGATGCTTCTTTTTTTCCTATTAGTCGAATAGATCTTCTATCAGATTTTGATATTATAGTTCAGACAACAACTGTAGGTATGACTCCGGAGGTAGATGATACTCCTTTACCGGAATACAAATTTAGAAAAAATCAAATTGTATACGATATTATCTACACACCTTTGGAAACAAAGTTTCTGAAAGATGCAAGATCAGCCGGAGCTATTACTATTGGGGGGATGGCAATGCTGCAGGCCCAGGGAATTCGTCAGTTTGAAATTTTCACTAACGGGCAGTTTCCTTCGGAGGAGCAAAAAGAGAGCTTTTAAGTCTTTTTACCTTACTCATTTTTCTTACAATCAGCTGAATATTTTTTTCTTCAGGTAAAGATATTGCATTTAGTAAAAGATCTTCCTGTGATTTATCAAAATCTACCGGCTTAACCAGATAGGTGGTCAGTTTTTCAATAGGATTACCGAAAGTAACTTCTACAAGTTCATTTTTACTCTCAAGGGCTCTTTCTATAAGTCGAACCTTCCCGATATAATCCATTCCTGAAGCTTCTGTTTTTTCATTACGGATATTCCCCTTCTGTATTTGATCGGGATGCAGGATAAGCTTTTTATCTATTCTAACCTTAAAACCTTCCTGTTCATGAGAGCTTAATTTTAAAGAATTAAGCTTTATGTTTAACTCGTTATGAAAATCAGAATTTACTATGAAGGAGGTTGGAGTTGTTGTGGGTATACGAAGAATATCTGATTCTTTTAAAGTTTCCAGCTTATGAAATAGAGTTGTACTGTTACTGACAGTGGTTTTTTTCTGTATGCCCGGAACATTAATACCGGCATTCTCAATAATTATTCTCCATTCTTTTACATTTTCTGAATCCATTAGATATATTCCATCAGCAAGCTCATGCAGAATATATGGATGGAGTTTATACAGATGTTCTATTATCATCTGTTTATCGGAGTTTACAGTAAGAACAATTCCCTCATACAGATGTACTCTGTTATAGTCCTCTTCCCACGATTCTACAGAAACAGAAATATTCTGGGGAATAGGTCTGGCACTCAGTTTCTCCATAACCTTGATTATGCTGCCTGAATGTAATTTGCAGTCATGTCCTCTTGTGTATGAGCCTCTGTTTAATTCAAAATCAGGATAAAGATCGAATTTTTTGATTTCTGTAACACCGGCAAATTTTATTCCATCTTTCAGGCTGATCCATGGCTTTACAGTAATATCAAAGCTCGGCTGGACTATCAATGGAGGTTCTGCATATTCTTTTACTACCAGATGTTCTTCCAGATGAGGGTTAATAACATATCTTGTACCTGAAAATACTAAATACCTGAGTGAGATCAGAGCATCCAGAATAGAATCAGCATTTAAATAGTTTACAGTGCTCTTTTTTATAATGAGTAATAATAATTTTTTAATACTTCCAAGAGTAAAGCTTTTCCCCTGGGGAATAGCGTTTAAGAGTCTATCGATCAATTCTGACAGTTTAATAGTCAGACTGGTTGAATTTTCATTCCCAATGGAAGCGGCGGCATAAAGCATGAATCTTTGTTTATTCCGGAGTTCACTGAATTCCTGCAGGTTATCTTCTGATAGAACCAATTCATCAGGAGTTTGAGTGATAATTGACAGTCCCTGGAGAGTTTGAAGCAGAATTCCCAGACCTGTCCCTGTTTTTTCCGGGGTTAAAAGATCCGGAAATATTCTTCTAATTTCATCTTCTGCTTTCTTTTTAATAGTTCCATCAAGTTTAAGAATATCCGGAATCTTGCATATAAATGAGATAAATGCAGTTACAAGAGCGTCAGTTAACCATATGTCCGGATATTTTTCATTCTGGCAATCCATAGATGGGAATAAGAGATCTGTATCAAATACTTTTGTTTTAAAAAGTTCATCAAAAACCGGACTGATTCTAATCCTTCCGCTTTCCGCATCTCTATAGATAAGTAGTCTTTCCTCGAGATTTAAAAGCAGATGATGAATTGACATGAAGGACCTTTCGGCACCAAGAAAATCATGAAGTTCGTGTATATCAGTACCGGACAGAAAATTAATAGAAGTAAGAAGCAGTGCATCTTCTTTATCTATCATACTTAATACCCTCTCTTCAGTTTCTTCCCTTAGGAGGAAATCCGCGAGAGTATCTATTAGCGAATGTTTATTAAAAGGAGTCTGAAGCTTTCCCAGATAGTTTCGCATAATCGCAAAAAACTCATCATCAGGCAGAGCTACCATCATCATTTTCCATTGATTTGTAGTATTCAGCATAGCATTCCATTATATCCTTATAGATGGTGCTCTGCAAGGTGTAGGTTTTTTGAATGATTTTCGGGGTGATTAACGCGCTGGAAACGTTTTATTTGATATGTAATCAGACAATGGTTGACCTCTCTGTTACTGAAGATGTATCTTTTGTTATCTACTGACCGTGTCATTTACTTAAAGTTGGAGTTACAATTATGACGGAATATACATTAATCGAATCTGATGATGATTTAATAAAATATAGAAAATATCTGGATCATAATAATATAGAAATTGTTTCTATGGATTTTGAGGGTGAATACAATCTTCATATTTATGGTGAAACACTTTGCCTTATACAGATCTATGACGGTAATAAATATTTTGTTATTGATCCCTTTGGAATAAGTAAAAATGAATTGGCAAAAACTCTTGAAGATAGAAACATAATGAAAATATTTTACGATGCCAATTCCGATTCAAAGCTATTATATAAACAGTATGGAATAAAAATGCAGGCAGTTTATGAT
>CBDVAD010000069.1:0-11766 GCA_965371875.1 uncultured bacterium | reverse complement strand
AACAGGTGTAAGATCTAGTGATTCGTTGACACGAGTTGGCAAGGGACAGAGGATTGGTATTTTTTCTGGAAGTGGTGTTGGAAAATCTACACTTCTGGGAATGATTGCAAGGAATACTAAAGCAGATATCAATGTAATAGCCCTGATTGGAGAACGTGGAAGGGAAGTAAAAGAGTTTTTAGAATCAGATCTTGGTGAAGAAGGTCTTTCCAGGTCTGTTATTATTGTATCAACCAGTGATAAGCCTCCTCTTTCCCGTGTCAGGGGGGCCTTTGTTGCTACTGCTGTCGCAGAATACTTTAGAGAACAGGGGAAGGATGTTATGCTCCTCTTCGATTCAATAACAAGATTTGCAAGGGCCCAAAGAGAGATAGGTCTTGCTGTAGGGTTACCCCCGGCTACCAGAGGATTTACACCTTCTGTCTTTTCAATACTTCCGAAGCTATTGGAGCGATGCGGAACATCCGAAAAAGGTACTATTACAGGATTTTATACCATTCTGGTGGATGGTGACGATATGGATGAACCTGTATCCGACAATGTCAGGGGTATTCTGGATGGCCATCTAATACTTTCACGAAAGCTTGCACAGAGTTATCATTATCCTGCGATAGATGTCCTTCAGTCTCTGTCCAGACTTGGAAATAAGATAACAGGACCTGCCGAGCAGGAGGCTATGGGAAGGATAAGGCGACTTCTTGCGAGTTATACCGATGCAGAAGATCTGATCAATGTTGGAGCCTATGCTGAAGGCAGTAATAAGGTAATTGATGAAGCGATAGAGAAGATTGAGCAGATACGAAGCTTTCTAAGGCAGAGGATTGAAGAGAAGGCTGATATTTCTGAAACACTGGCAATGGCTGGAGAAATTGCCGGTGTGGAAATACCCATGGAGGAGCTGATAGATGAAACGGTTTCGATTTAATCTTGAGAAGCTTCTGGAGTTAAGGAAGTATGATGAACAAAAATGGGAAATTGAACTGGGCCGGATTGTGAGTAAATGTACTGCCATGGAGCATCGGATACGTGATATTAAATCTGATAAATCCAAAGCTTTTCTTAAATATAATCTGGAAGTGTCAGGAATTGAAATACTACAGGTTTCTGAGGTTTATCTCCAGAGACTGAATTTTGAAATTAATATGGCCAGGGTAAAACTTGATGGCTATATTGCCGAAAAACAGAAGATACAAAGTAAGTTTATTGAGGTTTCAAATAAAAGAAAAATACTGGATAAGCTTAAAGTTAAGGTAGAGGATGCTTATTATAAAGATCTGATGACAGCAGAAATAAAAGAGATTGATGATATTAGCATTGGCATAGCTTTGAGAAATCGTATTAGAAAAACAGCGTCTGCTTAGGGGAGGCAAAATTGGCAGGATCAACCCGATCGGGTCTACGGATAATATTACTTATTTTACTTATTGTAGTTCTTTTTCTCGGTGGACTGCTGTGGTTTGATTTTTTGGGGATAATTAATGTCAGGTACAGGTTTGCGCCTGTTCTTAAGCTGGCAGGCTTTGAAACTCCTTTAGAATTAACAAATAATGATGATATATTGCTTCTTGATCGTGAACGACTTGATAAACAGATTCAGGCTTTGGATATAAGAGCAGAAGAGCTTGATAATCGGGAGGATGGTATCCTTCTGAGAGAGGCTGAGGTGCAGCAAAAGCTGGAAACTCTTACAGAACAGGAAAAATCACTGGAAGATAGAGAAAAATCGTTTAATGATCGTTTAAAACAGTACGAAGATAGAAATAGGAACTTACGGCAGGCATCCGCATATTTTACTGGTATGCCACCTGGTGATGCAGTGGAGAGGCTCCTTGAGATGGAAGATCAGGATATTATTGATATCTTTCGTACCACTGAGACTATTGCACAGGAAGCTGGTACCGATTCAATAGTATCGTACTGGTTTTCATTGATGCCCGCAGAGAGAGCTGCAGTGCTTAACCGTAAGATGTTGAAAAAACCATAATTTTATCGGAGGGATAATTGCTTCCAGTACAGATGGCAGATAACAGTTTTGGCTTAAACGAATCAGGAATGATCAAACCTGCGAAATCTGAAAATTTGCAAAGTAGTAAAAATTTTACTGATGTATATGAATCTGTATCTTCTTTCCGCAGTAATCCGGTGGGCAACGATGTGAAAAATGGGAAATTCTTAAAAAAGGAAAATCCGGAAAAAGCATTGGATATGTCTTCAAAAAGTATTAGCGCTGAAGAGGAGAAACCGGTTAGTTCGAAAAAGACGAAAACGGTGAATGTAAGTAAGAAAATTAAAGCCGTAAATTCCAGAGCACTCAGAGAGAAACTTGCAGATCTGTCTCTTTCGGAAAATACAGGCAGCAGGATGACAGAGAAAAGTACTGATATGGAAAATATAATTTCAGATTTATCTGAAGAATTAATAATTCCTGATCAGGAGATCCTGAGAGTTGATGGTGATGATGTTTCTAAATCTGACAACATAAATAATGTTGTTAATTCTTCGGAAATATTGATTTTGGAACAGTCAAAATTATCTGCAGTGATCAGTCCTGTTAATGAAGAAAAGAGTGAAAAGTTAATTAAAAGACCTGGAGAGAAATCTACAGTAAAAAATGAGATATCAGGAAAACATGGTAAATTATCTGTTCTGGATCTAAGAGAATCACGACATGGCCTTTCAAAAATAGAGCAGACAAAAACAAAGCAGACTGTATCAGCAGCTGTAATGGAAAATCAGAAACTTCCATCAGATCAACTGGAGCAGATACGTTCTGATAATAATGAAGCTGCAAAGCCGATTGTTATTGAGCTTACCCATGTAAAAGATAATTTTTCAGGTGAATCAAAGACACTGACAACAACAACTGGTTCAGCTTTAATGAAACAGCTTGAAGAAAGTATAAACAGCAAGATTGTAAAACAATCCGGCATAATACTGAAAAATGATAATTCAGGCGAAATAAAGTTGATTCTTAAGCCGGAAGCACTCGGTAAAGTAAGAATGCGACTTAGTCTGAATGATAACCGTATAACAGGTCAGATTGTTGTTGAAAATGCAGCGGTAAAGGAAATCTTTGAACAGAACCTTCAAAATCTTGAAAGAGCTTTTAAGGAAAATGGATTTGATACTGCTGCACTTAATGTTTCTGTCGGAGGGAATGGAACAGGTTCAGGAAATAAAGAAAATAATGGTGATATTTCAAAACAGATAGAGATGATCGAAGGGATTATACCGACAATAATAACAGAGTCAGATAATCTTATCGATCTTATAGCTTAGCGGAGGTAGAGATGGATTTTACAAGTGTACTTTCAAATT
This sequence comes from uncultured bacterium, assembly GCA_965371875.1. Lineage (GTDB taxonomy): Bacteria > Spirochaetota > Spirochaetia > B11-G9 > B11-G9 > JAJRQE01. The sequence goes on along the minus strand of CBDVAD010000069.1, from coordinate 8,448 downwards.
CAGATCAGGCAAGGGTTAGTGTTCAGAATGATACCTTTAATAAGGCTTTGAATGGAGGAAAGGTAAACAATGGTGCAATGGACAAAGATGATTTTTTAAAAATTCTCATTACTCAGCTTAGTTATCAGGACCCGACTGCTCCAATGGAAGATAAAGAGTTTATTGCCCAGATGGCTCAGTTTTCATCACTTGAACAGATGACAAACATGAGCAATGGATTTAAAGAACTTTCAGGGATCCTTGGACAGAGTAATGCCCTGGGGCTTCTTGGGAAATGGGTTCAGATTGTAGATGGTGAAAATATTATTAGTGGAAAAGTTGAAGAGGTGTCTGGAAGAGATTTTCCACAGATTCTTATAAACGGTAAATACTATGATTATACAAGTGTTGAGAAAGTGAGCGAACAGGAGGCTGCCTTATGATGCGATCATTATATTCCGGAGTTTCAGGACTTCAGAATCATCAGATTCGAATGGATGTTATAGGTAATAACATTTCAAATATCAATACTATCGGGTTTAAAAAGGGAAGAGTAAACTTTCAGGATATGCTTTCCCAGACCATGTCTGGAGCTGCAAGACCTACAGAAGAACTTGGTGGTGTTAACCCTAAACAGGTTGGTCTTGGAATGACCGTAGCTTCAATAGATACTATTCATACCCAGGGGTCAATGCAGACAACAGGAGTTATGACAGATCTGGCTATACAGGGAAATGGTTTTTTTGTAATGAGTTCAGGTGCTAAAAACTTTTATACCAGGGCAGGTGCCTTTGGTCTGGATCAGAACGGTACATTGATAAATCCTGCAAATGGCATGAAGGTTCAGGGCTGGGCGGCAGAAACTATTGATGGTCAGAATTTTATAAACGCCGCTGCTGATGTTGGTGATTTGATTATTCCTGTTGGAAGTAAGGATCCCGCAGCTGCAACATCCGAGGTTGAATTGGCCTGTAATCTTGATAAAAGAACAAATGATATCAATGAGGGGGCAGGTGCCATAGAAACAAGAGAAGGTACCTGGAGCATAGATAAGGCAGTATATGACTCTTTTGGGAATACTCATACACTCAGGGTTAATTTTACAAAGGTTCCCGGGGTTGAAAATCAGTGGGAGGGTCAGGTTGTAATGGATCCTGATGCAGAGATTACTGCAAACACTCTTGTTGATGTCGGTGAAATTAACAGTGTGGCAGATACATTTATTGTTGAATTCAGTAATCTGGGTGTACTTACAGGAGCAGTTGATACTCAGGGTGAAAGGATTGAGACTGGTGCTCTTCAGATTAATGTGGGTTTTGATGTCCTTCAGGCAGCAGATGAAGGAGAGGGTCAGGTAAGACAGAATTTCCTTCTGAATCTTGGAGATGTCGGCAGTGTAGTTAATTCTGTAACTCAGTTTGCAGAGAAAAGCTCAACAAAAGCATTCAGGCAGAATGGTTATCCCATGGGTTATCTCGAAAATTTTAAAATTGATCAGTCCGGACAGATAACAGGTGTTTATTCCAATGGAACCAACAGGCTCCTTGGACAGGTAGCACTGGCCAGTTTTACTAATCCCGGCGGTCTGGAGAAAGCAGGAGAAAGTACATACGTAATATCAAATAATTCGGGTGATCCTAATATAAGTCAGTCCGGAATTGCAGGTAAAGGTAAGATGATTGCAGGCGCTCTGGAAATGAGTAATGTTGATCTTGCTGAACAGTTTACAGATATGATCGTGACACAGAGAGGTTTTCAGGCAAACTCGAAAACCATAACTACATCAGATCAGATGTTGCAGGAATTACTGACACTTAAACGATAGGTAGGCAGAGTTAATATGGAAGGTGTGATATGATAGGAGTAACAAGATTGAACGGGGTGGAATTCTACATAAACCCCCATCAGATTGAATATATTGAATGCAATCCTGATACTACACTTATCATGCTTTCCGGTAAAAGGCTGATAATTAAAGATGATTATCAGACGATCTTTGACCGTATTGTGGAATACAGAAGGTTGATCGGTGCCTTTAAGAACGAGGAGTAGATTTTAATGGATATAGCAACGATTATAGGATTAGGACTGGGATTTGGGCTAATCCTGCTTTCTATGGCATTAGGAGGAAGTGGTCTTGGAATTTATGTCGACTTAAACTCGTTTTTAATGGTTATTGGTGGGTCATTTGCTGCAATGATGATTTCCAACCCCCTCGCCAGAGTTCTTGGTCTCTCTAAAATAATGAATCATGTTTTCAAAATTCCTAACTATGAACTTGAAAAAACTATTTCTACACTTGTAAATTTTTCAGAACGTGCCCGAAGAGAAGGTTTACTGGCCCTGGAAGATGATATTGAAGATGTCGGCGATGAGTTTCTGAAAGACGGGATCCAGATGGTTGTAGATGGCACCGATCCTGAGATAATAAAGGCAATCCTTTTTAGTGATCTGGAACAGCTTGAAACAAGACACGGAATAGGGATCAAGTTTTTTGGAGATTGGGGTTCCCTTGCTCCTGCTTTTGGGATGATCGGTACCCTGGCCGGACTTATTGCAATGCTTGCAAACCTTGATGACCCTGATGCAATTGGATCAGGTATGGCACTTGCATTGATAACAACGATGTATGGCTCAATTTTTGCTAATATGGTCCTTATTCCTTTTAGAAATAAGCTTAGTGACAGGGATCAGGAAGAACGGTTAACAAGGGAAATAATGATTGAGGGAATACTGTCTATTCAGGCAGGGGATAATCCTAATATTCTTAAATTTAAACTTGTATCCTTTCTTGATCCGGTAACGCGTAAGTCTATGATGGAGGAGATGGCAGGTGAGTAGGCTGGTCGAAAGCAAGCATGCCTGGTCGCAACTACGTTGCCTGGTCACAGACTTCGTCTGTTGCTCGGCTATGCGTCCTTGCTGCTCGGCTATGCATCCTTATCTGCTCGCCTATGCATCCTTAGGAGAATCTGATGGCTGCTGGTAAAAAGAAAAAATGTCCTCCCTGTGAGCAGAAAGTAGCAGAGTACATGCTCACCTATGGTGACATGGTAACTCTTCTTTTGTGTTTCTTTGTACTTCTTTATTCTCCTCCCATAGAGGAGGGATCACGAATAAAGCTGATCCTTGCCGCATTCAGCGGTCTGGGCGTTCAGACTGGTGGGAATACACTCCAGGCAGGTAAACTTGCTGAATTAGGGAATAATATAATGTCTTTGCCTTCCATGGATAATGCAAGGGCACTTGCAACTGCCAGAAAGAGAGCAATCAGTACTTTTCAACCGGAGATAAAGACAAAGAAAATCAGGATAAAAGAGGATGAAAGGGGCCTTGTTATCAGTTTGGCAGCAGATTCATTTTTTTCTCCTGGAACTGCGGATATTGACATTGAACAGGCCAGAGATACCCTGCAGAAAGCTGCTCTTTTACTTAATTCCCCTGATTTAGCAGATAAAATTTTCCGGATAGAGGGGCATACCGATTCCAATCCTACAGATCCGGATAGTCCATGGCCGAGTAATTGGGAACTTTCTACAGCAAGATCAACCAATGTTTTGCATTATTTAGTTGATTTTGGTGTAAATGAAGATCAGTTTCAGGTGGCCGGGTTTGCAGATACGGTTCCTTTGGCATCGGAAGAAACAGAAGAGGGCCGGGCTTATAATAGAAGGGTTGATATAATAATTCTTACTGATGGACATTTGTAGGCATATTTTGTTTGCATAAATCCATCAATTTTGATAAAATTCCATGTCTGGAATTCAGGAGTTGTTGATGAGCGATGAAGAAGTTTTTGCTGAAGAAGAGATAGCCGGAGGCGATGGCCAGGAGCTGGGTGGAAAAACAGGTTTTATTCCTGCAGTAGTACTCCGTCTTTTGAAGTGGGTTGCACTGGGCCTTGGAGCAGTTATTTTTATCGTAACTATTGTTGTTGTTACAGTTAGTATTCTAAATAAAGGTCCCCAGAATGTTGTGTATCCTTCTGATTCTCCGGATTATAGTGAATTGCCTGATATACTCCAGTGGTATGATCTTAAAGATATCCGTGTTAGAAATGCAGATGAAAATCCTACTACTATTGTTCTTCATCCCAAGCTTGGTTATGAAATGGATAATACCGGGGTTCAGACAGATCTAATTGCAAGAAATGAAATTATTATCGATAGAATACGTAGTTTTTTTGCCAATAAAAAGGCATCTGAATTGACAGCAGATAAGGAAAAACAGATTAAGAACGAATTAAAGCAGGCCATAAACAGACTTGTAAAGGATTCGTCTGTAAAGGAAATTATATTTCTCGATTTTAATATAATAGAATTTTAGCGGGAGAACAGATGAACGAAGTACTTTCGCAGGATGAAATTGATCAGCTGTTAACGGCAATTTCTACCGGTGAAATAGAGACAGAAGCAGTAAGCCAGACTCAGGAACAACGGAAGATTAAGATCTATGATTTTAAACGACCTGATAAATTTTCAAAAGAACAAATCAGAACTGTCTCTATTATGCATGAAACATTTGCCAGACTTACAACTACAGCTATGTCAGCACAGCTTCGTAGTCTTGTAAATGTACACGTTGCCTCGGTTGATCAGCTTACTTACGAAGAGTTTATTCGTTCCATTCCTAATCCTACTACTCTTGGAATAATCAATATGGATCCTCTAAAGGGATCTGCTGTTCTTGAAATTGATCCGGCAATTACCTTTTCTATAATTGACAGACTATTCGGTGGAAAGGGGGAAGGCACCAAGGTTAATCGTGATCTTTCGGATATAGAGCAGTCTGTTATGGAAAATATAATTGTAAGGATTCTTGGTAATCTGAGAGAAGCCTGGAGTCAGGTTATTGACTTGCGGCCGAGATTGGGTCAGATAGAAACAAATCCACAGTTTGCTCAAATTGTTCCTCCTACAGAAATGGTAGTTCTTGTGACACTGGAGACAAAAGTTGGTGAAGTGGAAGGGATGATGAATTTCTGTATCCCCTATCTTACTATAGAACCTATTATATCCAAGCTATCCGCTCAGTATATGTATTCATCTGTAAGAAGTGGTGGTACTACGGAGAATCTTAATATTCTTAAAGAACGTCTGTCAATGATTGGTATTACAGTAAGCGCGGAAATTGGAAATATGGATCTTACTGTGAGAGATGTACTCTCATTGAAGCTGGGTGATGTGATCAGACTGCCTGATGTTAGAATTGGTGATCCTATGGTATTGAAGATAGGTAATAGAGATAAGTTTATGTGCAGGCCAGGTGTTGTCGGAAACAAGCTTGCAGTACAGATTACGAAAAAATTGGAAGAAGCTCCTAAAAGTGAATTTGAAGAGCTTACGGCTGAAGGAGAATAGAAATGAGTGATGGATCCCTGTCTCAAGACGAGATTGATGCTTTATTACAGGGTAGCAGTATGGATTTTGAAGAAGCTCCTGCGGTGGATGAATCAGGCCTTTCTGCAAAGGCAAAGATGGACTTTACGAGTTTTCTTAATGATACGGTAGCTTCAAAGGAAGCAAATTTGGGCGGTATGGTTGGTGAGTCATTAAGCCTGAAGCCTCCTTCCGTTGAAGTTGTAAAAAGCTCGGATCTTGCTGCAGGATTTGATGGTAGTCTGGTAGAAATAAAGATGGACTACTCTGAGGGGCTTACAGGAGCCCATTCCTATATTTTTACTGAAGGTTTTGCAAGTGTAATAGCTGGTAAGATGATGGGGCAGGATGAGGTGGAGTTAAATGAAGCAGCTCTTTCTGCTTTGGAAGAAGCGGCAAATACTATAGCCGGATCTTTCGCAACATCGATTGGTGATCTTGTTGGTGTAACAGTTATGAATGCTCCAGGCAAGACTGCAGTGATGTCCGGGAGTGAACTTGCTTTCGCTTCGGATTATGTTTTGAAAGCTACTTTTCCAATAGAAGTTGAAGGAAGTGAACCTTCGAATCTAATTGAGTTGTTTGGTATAGATGTTGTTCGTGAAATTACATCCCATATAGGTTCTCCTGAAGCTGATCCTCTGGCATCTTTGGGTATGGGTGCCGGTTCTGACATGATGGGAATGGATGGCATGCAGGCTCAACCTGGTATGCAGCAAATGGGAATGGGCGGTATGCAGGCTCAGCCTGGTATGCAGCAAATGGGAATGGGTGGTCAGGGCTTTAATCAGGCTAATGTACAATCGGTTCAGTTTCCTAATCTTACCCCTCAGCTTTCCACTGGTGATCAGGGAAATATAGGCCTTCTTATGGACGTCTATATGGAGATGACAGTTGAACTCGGACGTACCAAAAGGCTTATTAAGGATATTCTCGGAATGGGTGAGGGTACAATAATTGAACTTGATAAACTGGCTGGAGAGCCTGTTGATATTCTGGTAAATCATAAACTTATTGCCAAAGGTGAAGTTGTGGTAATTGATGAAAACTTCGGTGTGCGTGTTACTGAAATTATATCACCTATGGACAGAGTCAGTGAAATAACTTAAGACTGCCTGGGTCACACAATCGGGAGGGGATGTGATTACAAAGAAAGTATCCGGATTACTAATATTATTGTTTATCATCTCTGCGGTATCTGCTTTTTCCCAGGTAGAGGACAATAATATAAACGTAACAGATCAGGTTGATGAAGCAACTCTTACTATTCTGGATGCAGAAAATCAGGAGATTGTAGATCGTGGTGGTGCTTTAAATACCTTTTCTGTCTGGGATTTTGTCAGAATGCTGCTGGTACTGACGGGAGTACTGGGTTTCATTTATTTAATTTTCTTTCTACTCAAGAAAGCAGGCAGCCCTAAAATTGTTTCAGACAGTACTATTAAAATACTATCTACACAGAATCTTGAGGCTGGAAGATCACTTCATCTTATTGAGATTGGACCTCAGATATTTCTAATTGGTTCAGGTGAGAGTTCAGTTCAGCTGATTTCTGAAATAACAGATAAAGAGACCATAGATACTATTAAACTGGATGAATCCCTTAGGAACGATGATAATAAAACATTTACCGAAACATTTACCGGGTTTTTTAAAAGAGAACATATTCGAAAAAATCAAACCGATTCCAGTTCGATAAGTTTTATTCAGAAGCAGAGGGAACGATTGAGGAAGATGTAGTTTTAAATCCTTGGGAGGGGAGATGAAAAGAACTATTGTACTAGTAGGCATCGTTATGATGTTGTTGACCGGGCATGTCCTGTCTGTATATGGCCAGGAAGTTGTTGATCCTGACGGAGATCTGGAACAGAGAACTATAGAAGCAATAAATACACAGATTGACAATGGGATTAATATTCCCTTCATTGACCTTGCGGTTCGTGCGCCCAATGATAATCAGGAGGTAGCTTTAAGCATACAGCTCCTTATTTTTCTGGCTATACTTACCCTTTCACCTTCTATTCTTATTCTGGCAACTCCTTTTTTAAGAATTGCTATTGTATTTGATTTTATAAAACGGGCACTGTCTCTTCAGCAGGTACCACCTAATCAGGTTATAATGGGCATTGCTCTTTTTCTTACACTGTTTATTATGTGGCCAACTATTCAGGAGGTTAATGATAACGCATTCAGACCATTTTCTGATGGTGAAATAGGCTTACAGGAGCTGTACGATAATGCAGCTGCACCTATGCGGCTTTTTATGTACCGGCAGATGCAGGGTAATCATGAGAATATTCAACTTTTTATGAGGCTTCGGGGGCTGTCCAAACCGGCAAATTTTTCTGAGGTTCCAACATATATTCTTATACCGGCTTATGTCCTGAATGAACTGACTATCGCATTTAAAATCGGAATTCTTCTTTTTATCCCTTTTATAGTTATAGATATGGTTGTGGCCTCAACACTCATGTCAATGGGTATGATAATGCTTCCTCCGGTTATGATTTCAATGCCTTTTAAGATAATTCTGTTTGTACTTGTAGACGGATGGGGTCTTATAACCCAACAATTAATCGCGAGTTTTGCGTAGGAGCCAATTTTATGGGAGCCATTTTAAATATAGGAGCCATTTTAAATATAGGAGCCATTTTAAATATAGGAGGTAGTATATGAGTATAGGTTTTGCATCCATGATTATGAGAGATGGTATCTTTCAGATACTGATAATAGCATCTCCTGTTCTTCTTATCGGTATGAGTGTAGGTCTTGTGATATCAATATTTCAGGCAACCACATCTATTCAGGAGCAGACATTAACATTTGTACCAAAAATTATTGCCATTTTCCTCACATTGGCATTTTTTGGTCCATGGATGTTTTCATCTATGAGAGAATTTGCATTTAATATTTTTCGTTTGATTCCTGAGATGGTTGGATAGGGTAAGATGGATACTGATTTTTTATTACAAAATTTACAGATATTCCTTCTAGTTTTTGTAAGAATTTTTGCTTTGATTTATATAGCACCTCTTCTTTCTTCTGCAGGTGTACCTGTTATAGCAAATGTCGCATTAGCTATGTTTACAGT
>CBDVAD010000068.1:0-11853 GCA_965371875.1 uncultured bacterium | reverse complement strand
CTCCTTAATGAACTATACAAATTATTATAGATATAAGAATTAATTGCAACTCAAATTAAAATTGATTTGGAATTATTCAGTTGATGCACAAATTCAACTACTGAACCCACAGGAATATTTTCACCTCTGTCATCATGTCTGATACCAGACTTTAATAATGCATTTTCAACATCTTCCCAGGGAATATTGCTGCCAGTCCAGCCTCTGGACAGATTGTTTTTGATTGTCTTTCTTCTGGATTGAAATAAGTCTCTAATAATTTTGAAATACAACTGCGAATTAACATCATTGTAAAGAGAGTGGGGCTTTAACTCTAATATTGTGGAAGTAACATCAGGAGAAGGATAAAATGATCCCGGCTTCAGATCCCCCATATTTCGAACAGTAAAAGCAAATTGACAAAGCATGGAAAAAGAAGAATAGTTTTTTGAACCTGGAGGAGAAGTCATTCTCTGCCCCATCTCTTTCTGAACAGTTATCACCATCGATTCCGGAATACAATCCCCTTCTATAAGGCTTGAAACTATAGCGGACGCTGAATTATATGGAAGATTTCCCAGAATTTTTTCAGGCTTTCCATCCCGGGCTGCAACAGAACTCCAGGTTTTTACAAAATCTCCTTTAATAATTTTAAAACCTTTTTTATTACCAAATGCTTCCTCCAGATATCTGATAAAACCATAATCAATCTCAAATACAGTCAGATCATCGGTTACATCAGCAATCATATGTGTCATAGCACCAAGCCCGGGGCCGATCTCCCATATTTTTGATTTAGGATTAACATCAAGAATATCAATTATCCTGGATCTGGCACCTGGTGATACAAGAAAATTCTGTCCAAAACGCTTCGACATATTAAGGTTATTTGTATCCAGTACAGATTTTAAATCGGACACCGAATCATAATTTTGTATTAATTTCATAACTGCCTGGAGAGTACTCTGGAAAAATCATAGCCGTCAAGACCATGAGATATGAAAGGAACACTCTGTGCTGGTTCTCTTTTGTCGATGGGCACGCATTGTTTTGGTTGTTTGAGGCTTTAGGGTTGAGCCATTCGCTTTGCCCATCCGCACACACAAAGACAATAAATGCTCCAAAACTACAGTACCGTGGGCAAAGGCGGAGCCGTGCCCACGAGTAGGCACTGGAAGGTCTACCTTTGCCGCGCGTTAAGGACTTGCAGGGCGCGAAGCGGTCCCGGAGGGACGGAACCCCGGAATGGCCTGACCGTAATGAATGGGCACGTCACAACGTGCCATCCATGAAGGGAACGCCCTGATATTTTACAGAAAGCAGTTATTCTATTTATTAAAGGGTTCCACTCATATCCGTTTAGCTTATATATATCTATGGCAAAATTACTCTCACCACCAGGTTTAATCAGATATCCGTCTCCTGTTTAATTTGCTCCTTGAGATAATAAAATATACAAAATAGATCATAATTAGAATAATTCCGATTTGAACAGCAGTTCCTGGTCCCAGTGATGGGAAACGGGAAAAAATATCAGCAGAGACCTCTATTGCTTTATAAAGGGAAGCAGCTGCATTGAATATCATCCTATGCAGAATCCAGGGCATCGGCAGCAGCCCGGCAATACCTGTCCAGATAAACAGGGTAATAACCGGAACCAGAATTATTCCGGATATTATCCCAACCGGATATATTACACCAAAATAGTACAGTACAAGAGGAGCTGTAAAAATTTGTGCAGATATAGATGCTGAGAGAATCCCCCGTATACCACCAGGAATAATACCAGGCAGTATACGGTTAACTTTCCCACTCCCGAGTATTATTCCTCCAAGAGCAAGATATGAAAGCTGAAAGGAGAGCTCGTATGCACTACCAGAGTCCAGAACTACCTGAATCAGAAAACAGATAGAAAGGATATGGAAGATATCAATTATTCGACCGGATAGACCAAGAAGGCCTATAAGTATAAACAGTATTACAGCCCGGGTCAGAGAAGGTCCTGCATCTACAAGAAAAACGTAGAACAGTACTACAATAAGTGTTACAGCAAAACTTATCTTTTTACCAAACAATCCTGTCAAAACAAACATAATACCAAAAGAGATTATTCCAAGATGCATACCGGACAGAGCAAGAATATGAGCTCCCCCTGCCCGGCGGAGTGCTGTAAAAAGAGCCCCTTTCGGATTTTCCTTAACCCCGAGAAATAAAGCAGTAAACAGAGATCCCGGACCAGTACCCATACGCCTGATATGGAGCTTTAAAGAGATAAGAATTTGTGCCCGTATTTTCATAATTCCTGAATCCCATGCAGAACCACAGTCCAATACTTTAACATTCTTTTGATCTATAAAAATAATTGCAGAATTTTGTACAGAAATATTTTTTTTTATAAGACTTACAAACTGCCCTCTATAAACATCTATTTGCGAGACAACAGTCAGACTGCCCGATGCACTTGTCCTTGTGGAGTTTACATCTTCCGCGCTCACAAGCTGAAGAGTAAAAATCTTTTGTCTACCTCCAATCTCTTTACTGTCTGTAAGAACTCTGCCCGTAATCTCCACAAGATATTCTGCATTCTGACCAGGAAAGATATTACCCTCCAGTGAGATCTGAACTATAAAAAGAGAAATAAGAGAGGAAATAAAAACAAGATAATAGACTCTACTTCGAAGATAAAAATTTCCGTAAGAAAATACTGACAGGGAAAGACCAAAAGAAACAGAAGAAAATGCAGTCCAGAGCAGTATTGTAAATAATAAATTTCCAGAGATATTTGCATAGAGAGTAACTATTACAGGTACAAGCAGTACAATATCAAATATTCTTTCCAGGGGCAGGAAATTTGATCTATCTGCTTTTAAGGTTATTTAGAGCCTCTCTGGCAGCTCTTTTTACTGAGGCGGGATAATCCAGATAACCGGAATACAGCAAGTGATCAAAAGCAATAGAATCACCTATTATCCCAATATTAACAATCACTGCAAGGGAAATCTGTAAATCAATTTCCTGCCCGTTTTCCATATAAGAGTTCATAAACTCTAAGTACAGGGTTAAACGGCTTGCTGCTTCATGGGTACCCATTGCACCAAGACAGGAAACAGCTTCCAGAACACTTGATTTAGGGGCTATACCACGATCATATTCAATACTTACCTGATTAAAATGTTCAATTACCAGATCACTTGCATCGGCCCATTTTAACTGTGTAAGTTGTCTTACAGCACTGTATCTGAGTTCACGTATAATCGCTTCGTCTGTATCTACTTTGCTGATAACTCCCGTTTCAAGGGCTGTTTTATAGAGAGCACCTTTCTCTTCAATGGACATTTCATCATCACTGATTGCAAGCTTAAGAGCTGCAAGCTTATCAGAAGGGACACTTGTTTTAATTACTTCAACAAGAGACTGACTATAACTCCCCTCCAGATTTTTCAGAGCCAGATTTGCCTTATATGTAATATCATCAGAATACTGAGCAGAACCTGCACTGAACACAGTAGAAAATGATGAACTGTCCCCAAGATTTCCCAGAGTTACAACCGCTTCAGCGACAACCTGCTGTTCAACTGTCAGTCCTGATCTAAATCTATCATTCTGCAATTTCAGCCAGTTATTAAGACCAGTAACTACCTGAATGTCAGGCTCCATGCTCCCAAGGGCGCCCAGTATCTCAACTCTTACCTGAGTATCATCATATATACTGAAAAGAGCCCATATCATAGAAGAAGATTCACTATATCCATTTATTCCTGCAAGCCTGACCGCAAGAATTGTCATCTCTCTTGTAGCCAGATCGGAAGCAAGATTCCTGGAATTATCAAGGATAAACTCTATAGCCTGGGAATACAGAGGTCCCATATCCACATCAGAAAACTCCACAGAATTCTGAAGCACCTGAATCTTGGTCGATACTGACCCTCTGGCAAAATTTTTCTGCATTGCCGCAAGAACTGAGTTTGAGTCCTGTGAAAATATTGATACTGGTAATACTAATAATAATATTAACCAGACAACTGCTTTCTTCATTTCTATACTCCTTAGGTTGCATAGGCGAGCAGAAAAGGTTGCATAGCCGAACAGGGACGAAGTCCCGACCAGGCAAGCTTGCTTCCGACCAGCCTAAAAGTGACTACCATCCTTCGAGTACACCTGAAGCATGTTTAACATTCTTCGAACTCCTCTCACCAAATAAATCATAGACATACGCAAGGATTCTATTTTTTGTTCTACTGGAGAGAGGCACTGCCTGTATATGAATAATTGACGTATTCTTATTCTGATGAAAACTAACACCCTTTACAACACCACACATTATCAGAGTTGTATCTGCCAGTTTAAATTGTATTTTAACGTTCATTCCTACTTTACCGTGACCGCCAATAAGCAGTGCAGCACCATCTTCTGATAAATCCTGAAGCCTGCATCGAATACCTCTTCTTTCTTCCTGATCTTCGGTAGCATGTGCAATGGTACGCAGAGGATACAGGTGAGCAGCAGTATTCAGGTCAACTCTGACAGAACTTCTCTTCTGGCTTCGAATTATCGAATCTGAATGAGAAATATAGAGGATGGGCACTTTGCGATCCATATGATCTTCAATAACCTTGGATTCAAAAACATATCCTGCATCGTCTTTTCGCCAAAAATATATGTTTAATTTCTCACCCTTGAACTCATAGCCCGGTGGCAGTTTCGGTCCCTCAGGATAAGTAATTGCAATATATCTACGCTGATTTTCAACAACCTTTGATACATATGTTCCCACACCAGGTAATGTAATCTTTAAAAACTGCATTCTGGTAATCTTTCTTGTAGTTTTAAGACCAATCATATACTTGGGTAATTTCAATTCCACATTTTTTCTAAAATCAAAAAGCTTGGATAGAAATTCCATATTTTCGACTTCATCCAGGACCCCCTCCGATTTAAATCGAATCATGGCACCCCTTATAGATCGATCCAGCTGCTTAATAGACCAAAAAAGCGAAGTGGGATTATTCAACCTTCCCTCTACAGCAACTTTTCTGAGTAAATTAACTTCATTAAAGGAAAATCCGGCTTCTTTCCCTTTTGCATAAAAATGTATCCAGGGGAAAGATCCTCCCCCTGCTCTTCTTAGCAGTACAATAAGGGTAATTACAATAAGCAGTAGTACAAACAGTAAAATCATTGGAAGCATAATATTATTATCGTATCCATTCCTCTTTTTTATTATTCTTTTATAGAAATGTATGAATTACAGTTTACATTACTATATAAAGTTATATGATACAGCAAAAATGGAGCAAATAAAACATGTTTTTTAATGAGATTGGAAAAAAAAATGAATTTGGAGACATAAAAGAGCCTATTATTCTATTTATGGTCTTCTTTTTACCCGGGTTTATCAGCCAGACACAGGTTGTAGATGGATCAATTTTTAACTCGGCCTGGTTCAATCTCATCTATATTATTACAGTAATTCCACAAATGCTGCTTATTTTTTATCTAATTGAGAAAAAACCTAAAGACAAAATCCCTCTGTATGGTATTACCAGAATAGAGAAAATTGACCTTGTATACAGCCTGCTTTACTTCGCAGGAATCATGGTAATAATTATTGGTACCGGTATTATTTCGACTATTATTACAGAATTTGGGTTTGGCAGCTATAGTGAGATTCCTCTGTGGAAGCTTAACAATAAAGAGCTGATTCCCCTGATTTTTCTGACATGTATGGCTACCGGCTATAGTGAAGAACTTTTTTTCCGCAGTTATCTTCTTACAGAATTTCATTTACCTGGAAAAGAAATATATGCAGTTACAGGATCTTCATTACTTTTTGCTCTTGGTCATATTTATCAGGGACTTCCAGGCTTTCTTGGAACCTTTGCAATAGGTTTCTTCCTGGCTTATATCTTTGTAAGAAAACGAAGGCTGCATACAATTGCTATTGCCCATGGACTCTATAATTTTACTGTTCTGATATTAAGCAGCACTCTATCAGGATAGGCTGTTACTAATTCCGGATTATAAACAATTTCATATCATTACATTAGTAATATACTAATATTTAATATTTCCAGACTGTATTTATTCAAATACACTTGATTTTAAAAGTATATATATGTATTTTGCATATATGAAAAAGATAATAATAATACTAAGTCTGATGACTCTCATGGTCGCTATTGTACCCGCACAGGAAGTTACCCCCATGTCAGCCATACAGGAAAAACTATGGAGAGCTGGTTTCGGTGTACCACAGCAGGCAATGGATGCTCCTGTATTTTCTGCAGAAAATATGGATGGCAAACAGGTGAGTTTAAGCTCACAAAAGGGGAAGGTTATTCTTCTTAACCTGTGGGCAACATGGTGTCCCCCATGCAGAGCAGAAATGCCCTCTATGGAAAGGCTTTATCAGAAGCTAAAAGATTCTAATTTTACAATTCTTGCAATATCGACCCCTACTCCACCGAGAGAGACAAGAGAAAAGATAGTCGATTTTATTAATGAAAACGGGTATACATTTCCGGTATTGATAGATGATTCCCAGGAAATATCATATCAGTATGGTTCGGGCAGTATTCCCACTTCCTGGATTATCGACACCGATGGAAAGGTTCTTGCCAGATTTGTTGGTGCTATGGAATGGGATTCAGAATTGATGCTTGAGATATTTGAGGAACTTATTCCTTAATTCAGGCCGTCCCTTAACTTGAGTCAGTATTACCCTAATAGTAATCTCACTGACTGGAGGTCATTCTCGGCCTCTACCCACTGAATCGAGGATGAATTTTTTAATTCAGGTATAGATATATTGGAGGACACTATGTACTGGAGTATGACTAGCAGTGAATATCGGAGTACCCGGATGCCTCAATTATGAAGAAACTTGTAACATTATTCCTGATTTTTTCACTCTTTGTAATAGCCGGGGGATCTCTCTTTGCGGAACAAGATGTAAAAGTTCAGGGAAGTATAACTCCGTCTGTCCTTGTACCTGGAGAAGAAGCAACACTGACAGTTACATATCAAATTCCTGAAGGTTTTCATCAAACCAGGGCCGATGACTTTTTTTTTATAGCCTTCGAAAACAATACATTGTTTCCCATGGGGGAAATTGTTTATCCGGTTGGAATAATAGAAGATGAACTGGAAAATTATTATGGGACAGTTACCCTTGAAGCTTCTTTTTTAGTATCTGAAAATATTCCAACAGGAAAACAAACTGTAAAAGTAAAGGCCGCATGGCAGATATGTGATGAAGCAGGAGTCTGTTTCTTTCCTGAAGAAACTGTAATTGAGATTCCTCTGGAAATAGAAGGAAATGGTCCAAAGATCAATCAATCTATTGTGACGTTATTAAAATTTCTTTTTTTCGCATTTCTAGGCGGGCTTCTACTTAATGTAATGCCATGTGTACTGCCTATTCTCTCTATGAGGGCTTTAAATCTTGTACGACAAAGTCAGAATGATCGCAGAAGTATATTTATAGGATCACTGCTCTATGGAGCCGGGGTTCTTGCTTCCCTGCTTATCCTTGCAGTAATTGTTATCATCCTTAAGGCAACAGGACAGCTTGTAGGCTGGGGTTTCCAGTTTCAAAACCCACTCTTTGTTATTAGTCTGATTACAATAATATTTGTATTCGCCCTCTCCCTATTTGATGTTTTTATTATCAATGCCCCTGGTATGAACAGGATGGCAGCGGCATCAAACAGAAAGGGATGGATGGGGTCCTTCTTTAATGGTATTTTTGCTGTACTTCTTGCAACTCCATGCACAGCTCCTTTTCTTGGAACGGCCCTTGGATTCGCATTCAGCCAGACACCATTTTTTATTCTTAGCAGTTTTACAGCAATAGGTATTGGATTTGCTCTGCCGTTTATTCTAATTGGGATATGGCCTAAGTTAGTTCAGTCATTACCAAAACCAGGGCCATGGATGGATACATTCAAGGAAATAATGGGATTCCTGTTATTCGGTACAGTACTGTATCTGTTCAGCTCTTTAAGATTTCAGATTAGTTCCGATGCACAATTTAAACTCCTTATTTTTCTTACTCTGGTTGCTTTTATATCATGGATCTACGGCAAGCTCAGTAAACCAGGATCAAAATTCCCTTCTGCGTTTCTTGCGCTGGTAATTTCACTGGCCCTGATTGGGATTTCTGCTTACTACTTTATTGATACTGATCAGAGTTCTGCAGGAGACAGTGCTTCTGTTATAAGGGAAGGATGGGAGGAATTCGATCCAGCTGCTGTAGATCAATACAGAGCAGAAGGAAAAGGACTATTCCTGGCCTTTGGAGCAAAGTGGTGTTCAGTTTGCAAGCTGAATGAAAGCAGGGTACTTTTCACAGAAAAGGGAGATGTGTTCTTTGAAGAACGATCAGTTATTAGTATGAAAGGAGACTATACTAACAAAGATCCCGTAATCGATGAATGGATAAGAAAATTTGGCAAGGCTGGTGTCCCTGTTTACGTTTATTATCCCCCTGACGGCAGTGACTACATTATCTTTCCTGAAATACTGACCTTTTCACTGCTGGAAGAGAATATTCCTCCTGCAAGTAAAAAGAAAAGACTTGACGACAGCATGTTTTTGATACAACCTAGTGAATAAGGCTCTTCTTTGAGAGCTCATCTAATACTACATAACTTATTTCGGTCGTGAACCGAAAAGAAACGGAGGAGAAGAAATGAACACCCCCAATACATTACCAAAAAGAATTAAGGCAACAGCTCTGAAGTATCCCGAAAAACCTGCTCTAATGAGTAAAGATGAAAACGAAGACTTCCAGAATATCACTTTCAAGGAATTTTATGAAAAAATTAAAATTCTGGGAACAGGACTTCATAAACTTGGTGTTAAAAGAAATGACCATGTTGCCATAATGTCTGACAACTGTAAAGAATGGATAATGACAGACCTTGCCTTACTTGGTATTGGTGCTATTGATGTACCAAGAGGGTCTGACTCCACTGCAGAAGAAATGAAGTATATAATTGAGCATGCAGACTGTGAACTTGTATTTACCGAAAATGCTGCACAAACAGAAAAAGTACTTTCAAGGAAAAAAGATCTTCCTAAAATGAAAAGAATAATAGTTTTTCTTCCTGGCGGCAAAATTGATAAAAAACTGGCAGAAGGAATAGAAATAATATCCTTTGAAGAACTGGAAAAACTTTCAAATGAAGCATACGAAAAAGATAATAAACTCTTTGAAACAGAGCTTGAAAAAGGTACTGACGAAGATGTTGCTACTATAATTTATACTTCAGGTACAACAGGAACCCCAAAGGGAGTATTACTCCAGCATAAAAGCTACATGTTCCAGCTGGATCAGCTCTATGATAATAATTATGTAAATATAGTTGCTGGCGAAATACTCCTGAGTGTTCTACCAGTCTGGCACTCCTTCGAGAGAATTATTGAATACGTAGTCCTTGAAAGAGGTGCAGCTCTTGCTTATTCAAAACCTATTGGGGCAATTATGCTTCCGGATATGGCAAAGGTAAAACCTCAGTGGATGGCCTCCGTTCCAAGAATTTGGGAAGGTGTAAGAGCAGGTATTTATCGAAATGTTAAAAAAGAGGGGGGAGCAAAAAAAGGTATTTTCCTCTTCTTTGTATCTGTAGGAAGTGCATGGGCACATCTTAATAATATGTTTAAAGGAACTGTTCCCACCTTCCATAAAAGAATAAGGTCTCTGGATATAATACTAAGCATTATTCCGTTGATACTGATAACTCCATTTAAATTACTGGGTGACGTTCTGGTGTTTTCCAAAATAAAAGCCAAGCTGGGTGGTAGATTTATAGCAGGTATTTCAGGAGGAGGTGCTCTACCTCCATACGTGGACAGTTTTTTCCAGGCTGCAGGAATTGGGCTTTTGGAAGGTTATGGTCTTACTGAAACAGGACCGGTAGTTGCTATCAGAAAACAGCATCATCCTGTAGGGAATACTGTAGGGCCTCTATTTCCAGACATTGAATACAGGGTTATTGGGAAAGATGGTGCTTTAAAAGGACCTGGCGAAAAAGGAACTCTTTATTTAAAGGGTGATATGAACATGAAAGGCTATTACAAACGTCAGGAAGCTACTGATGATGTTTTAAAAGATGGCTGGCTGAATACCGGTGATATCTGTATTATGACTCATAATAAGGAAATTAGTATTGTAGGACGATCAAAAGAAACTATAGTCCTGATGGGTGGAGAAAATATCGAACCTGTTCCAATAGAAGATAAAATAAATGCTTCTGAGGCAATCCTGCAGAATATGGTTGTAGGACAGGATAAAAAGTTTCTGGCAGCACTTATTGTTCCTAATATGGAGCTCCTTGAAGAGGTGGCCAAAGAAAAAGGTATTAGTTATGTTCCACCGGAAGATCTTCTTGAAGATCCGGAAATACAGGAATATATTCATAATGAAATACAGGCACAGGTAAGTACAAAAACAGGGTTTAAGAATTTTGAATGTGTTTTTAGATTTAAACTTATGGAAAAACCCTTTGAGGTTGGAAAAGAGTTAACCCAGACCCTTAAATTAAGAAGAAGTGTTATCGATGCGCTGTATGCAAAAGAGATAAAATCACTCTTTAAGTAGAATAAGTGCAGTTTTTTAGAAATGATCTTGAGGGTCTTTTTCTTGAAAGACCCAACAGATTCATTGTAATTGCAGACACACCTGCCGGGAAAATCAGGGCTCACTGCCCTAATCCCGGCAGACTTATCGAGATACTTACCCCTGGTCGCAAACTAATATTTCAGAAATCAGATAATTCGGAAAGAAAAACTGCCTGGAGTCTTGTGGCTGCCTACTATAAAGATAAGATCATCCCTCTTAATTCGGTAATGGCCAACAAGGCGGCTTTCGAACTTATAATACCAAATCTATTTCCCAATGCAGATGAAGTCCTTCCTGAACAGAGTTATGGAAAAAGCAGATTTGATTTTCTTATTCATACTGGTAAAAAGAGTACATACCTGGAAGTTAAATCATGTACCCTTGTTGAAGAAGGAAGAGCAATGTTTCCGGATGCTCCCACAATAAGGGGAGTAAGACATATTGAAGAGTTAATTAAAATTGAAAATGAAAAAGAGAACAGCAATGGACATCTCTTATTTGTAATAACCCATAAGGATGCAGAAGTTTTTACGCCTAATCTGCATACCGATCCAAATTTTGCATTTACCCTCAAAAAAGCAATAGCCAGCATTAAAGTCGACTTTGTCTCTATTACCTGTGATTCCAATGGTAATACCAGAGTGGTGAATTTTAATATTCCTGCTGATATGGATCCGGTCAGATTTGCTGAAGAAGATTCAGGCATCTATATGGTTGTGATTAAGCTAAAAAAAACCAGCACTATTCAAACAGGAAAACTTAAGTATTCTGAATACAGGCGCGGATACTATGTATACGCAGGTTCTGCAAAAACCAATTTATCAAAAAGAATTAAACGGCATAGAAACAGGAAAAAGAAAACATTTCACTGGCATATTGACTATCTGACAGCAAGTGCTGATGAGGTACAAACTTTTGGAATTTATACAGACAGCTTTTCTGAATGTGATATTGCAAAAGGGTTTTCTGATATTGGAGGCAGTAAAATTTCCAATTTTGGTTCCAGTGACTGCAGCTGTTCCTCTCATCTCTACTATTTTAAAACAGACCCGATCAGGAATACTTCTTTTCTTGAACTACTGCATCATTTTCGTCATAGTTACAGTAAAAAGTAAACCCTTATCAGATAAATAATAATAATTACCAGAATTCCTATAAGAACCCTGTACAGCCAGGAAGGAAGGTGATTTTCAGATTTTCTTCTATTTTTAGATTCATTACTTACTAATTTAACCAGCTTACTGTCAGGG
>CBDVAD010000067.1:0-11853 GCA_965371875.1 uncultured bacterium | reverse complement strand
GGAAAGACTCTCCTGGCCATTGCTGCAGGTTTATTTAGAATATTCAAGGACAATCACTTTAACAAGGTATTGATTTCGAGGCCTGTTGTTCCTTTCGGTAAGGATATTGGCTATCTTCCTGGATCCAAGGAAGAGAAATTAAGTCACTGGATGAAGCCTTTGCACGACAATATGGAGTTCATAATGAGGGCCCATAAATTTACCAACTATAAGACAACAGATTCCCTTCTTCAGAGCTCAAAAATAGAAATTGAAGCCCTTACATATATCCGGGGAAGGTCCCTTCCAAATCAGTATATTATTATAGATGAAGCCCAGAATTTGTCTCCTCATGAGATCAAGACTGTGGTAAGTAGAGCCGGTGAGGGAACAAAAGTTATTCTGACCGGCGACCCCTACCAGATTGACTCTCCATACCTCGATTCCAACTCGAACGGACTGACATATCTTGTAGAAGCCTTTAAGGGGCAGGAAGTTTATGGTCATGTTCTCCTGGAGAAATCGGAACGAAGCAGACTCGCAGAGCTGGCGGCGGAATTACTGTAGGGACAGGACGCGACCTGTTTCTACAACAATAATCTCTGCGAAAGGGATAGTAGCGGTACCCCGCACCGTGAATGTATGTGGCATAGAGACAAGGCATGCCTTGTCTGTACCCAGTAAAACAAAATATGGTCTCTTTAATCAATCCGGGAGGAGTACAAGCGGATAGCCCGGTCCCGGCCATTGTAGGGAACGCAGATCTGCGTTCCCTCCAATGGCCGGGATGCGCCCAAAAAAATATGCGGAATTTAAGCAAACTTTTTGTGAACTTCCGGTAAAAATCTGCCGACAATCAAACGGTATGAAACAATGGATTTTGCTAATTATCTGTTTAAATGTGTTTCATCTCTATGCAGATGTAACATTTGGGGGACTCCACCTGTCTGAATCTGATCAGCTTCTGTTTTACGCAGATGCGACTGGTCCGGTTTACGGGGAGTATAGAACATTGTTCACGGCAGATCTGCCTGGACAGCGTATGAGGCAGCTCACTTTCTTTCCTGAAAGAGTGGCTTTACTGGAAGACGGCGAAAAACTGCAGATTGAAAACCGGTTTGGAATTTTTCGGACAGATGAAAACTTCCTTAATCTGCATGCTGTAAAGGAATTCCCTGCCTTTGAGAATGGTTCAGAGATACAAAATGGTAAGATTTCCAATGTGGAAGCCTCTCCGGATGGTCTTTATCTTCTTTACTACAGACCTGCAGGCTATGCTTATGCCGATCTCGTACTATTTAGTGTTAAGGACCAGGAAGAGGTTGTAATATCAACAGAGAATGAGTTTTCTCTGGATGATACCGTTGCCAGGTGGTCCTCTGATTCTGAGTATTTCATCTACTCGAAGAAAGGGTCTTTGTATTACTTTTCCATTGATCAGTTTGAAAATTCCAGACTTATTGCTGAAGAGTTTCGTTCCATTGGTGAAGGTGGTATTGCCAGTGTTAAATGGTCGTTAAGAAATGATCTTTACTATATTAACCAGTACAGAGTTTATAAAATAAATTCAGCAGAGTTCTTTACTCAATCCATATACAGCGGATTGTTCGGCATAGGAACCATGATTGGAAAGGTTCCTTTTTCATTTGATCAAAATTTTGACAGTTTTGATATTTCTCCGGATGGAAAGAAAATTCTTCTGAACAGAGGCGGGCGAAACCTGTTTCTATACTTTCTTAAAACTGATGACTATCGCTCTACAGGTGATATTAAGTCCCTTCCATATCTGTTTTTACCCAGAAATACTAATATTAAACGTGTAATATGGTCAGGTGAAGATCTTATTACCATACTTGCAACCTCTATTCTTGACGGTGGTTTTAATTCTTCCATTTTTCGGATTGATCTTGTATCCCAGAATGATGCTTTAAGTTTCTCGCAGATGGAAGATACAAATGTAGAGGATATTGTTCTTTCTGAAGATGAAAAAACCATTGCTGTAATGAAAGAGGATGGTGTTGAGCTTAAAAGTTATGATGCATGGACTTATATAAAAAAGTTTGAACATCCGGATCCTTTTCATATAATGTGGCGAAATAATGAAGAGATTCTTGTTTCCGGAGCATACTATACAGAACTGATCAATGCAGGATCGGGAGCCGGCAGGATTGTTACTTTATCCCAGGCGGGAGAGTATGGTTACGGAGAGGATGGATATATTTATACAAGTTTTAATGGAAATAACAATAAGCTCGATGAGAATGAAAATTGGATCAGTACCGGGAAGCTGGAGCTTCTGGATCCTTTAGTATCTTCAGTGGGTAGACGGGTTTATCTTGAGGTAAGCGCATCGGGCAGCTATGAGAATGCAATAATGGTTAGAGATATTAAGGGCTATGGTACAAAAGCTCTCTTTTCTCCACCGAAAACATTGTATGATCCATTTCCGGAAGAAGAAGAACACTGGGATCTGAATAATTTCAGTCATGGCTCCCGCATAAGAAGAAGAGAAGTATCTCTTGTTTTTAATGCAGTCGACTCTGTGGAAGGTCTTACAGAGATCCTTACTATTCTGAAAGAATATGATATTCGAACTACCTTTTTTATAAATGGGGAGTTTATGCGCCGTAATCCTGAAGCTGTGAAGGAACTTAGCCTTTCCAGGCATGAAATAGGATCGATGTTTTATATATATTTCA
Source organism: uncultured bacterium (assembly GCA_965371875.1). GTDB lineage: Bacteria > Spirochaetota > Spirochaetia > B11-G9 > B11-G9 > JAJRQE01. The sequence continues at coordinate 9,175 of CBDVAD010000067.1, read as the reverse complement.
ATATGACAGATGCCCGGTTCAATATTGATGAAAATTTCATTAAAAGAGGTCTTGCAAGAAACGAAGATGATTATTTCCTATTGACAGGAAAGGAGTTATCATTATTATGGCATTCACCCTATTACTTTGTTAACAGTGATATTATAAATGCATCATCATCTATGGATTATTCTTATATAGGAAGGGACGTAGATCCCCTGGATTGGGTTTCTTTATCTGATTGTGCGGGAGATTCAATGTATGTATCTACAATGGATATCATTGAGAATGTAATGGCAGATAAGAAACAAGGATCTATTATTCCTATTCGTATTGGTCAGACTGAACGGGGAAGAGATGATTACCTGTTTCAAAATCTTGATCTTTTGATTAATGGTCTGCTTACACAGGGTTATGATATTGTTCCGGTAACTACTTTGATGGAACATGTACAGTAAATGAATTTGAAAAAAAGTAGTAAGGATAAATAATTATTTACCCCTACTACTTGCAATGAGACACAAATGTTTCTATATTTGAAATATCCGGAGTGGAGGAGTTAGAGTGGCTACATTCAATCGTTTGGGTGCATACAAGGAAACTCACATAAAGACTGCCAGCGGAGGTAAGCTGATCCTCATGATATACGATGAGGCTATACGTCAGCTCAATATTGCTCTGGAAGCTCTTAATAATGACAGCTATAAGCTTGATAATGTTAGTAACTCTATTATTAAGACTCAGGACCTGATAACTGAACTAATTGTATCTCTGGATTTCGACAAAGGAGGAGAGATAGCAAGCTCTCTTTTTAGTCTGTATATGTTTTTTAATCAGCAGCTTATGGAAGCCAATATTAACAAAGATATTGAACTTCTTAAAAAAGTCAGGGTGTATCTTGAGGATTTGAGGAGTGCCTGGACTGAAGTAGTTGGTAAGGCCGGTATTGATAATGTCAATGGTGAAAGGACCAGTGGAATAAATATTGCGGGGTAGTCCTTTGGGAATTCTGAATTCCTGTGAAATAAAACTTTTGAAACTTTACAAGCAACACGAGTTGATATCATTGAAAATTTTAAACCTTCTTAATCTGGAATTTATTTCTATAAATGAAAATAATGATGGCAGTGATCTTGAAGAATATTCGCTGATCGAAAATGGTCTTACAACTAAATTATCCGGATTAAACAAGGTTATTGGAAGTTATGAATCAGCAGGTTCTGTCTCTTCTACCGAACTGGACCTGCTTAGAGTAAAAGCTGATCTCCGCCATAATGAAATCAGGGATTTAAGTAAGGTAAACAGAAAGCTATTAAAATCTTCACTTGAGAAAATGGCATCCATTCTGGAATTATTTATGAAGAAATCTGTACATTACTCCTCATCTGCAGGACAAATATCTCCACAGTTTATTGATGTAAGAATATGAAACAAAAACTGTTACTTCTCGACGGGTTCAGTCTGGTCTATAGATCCTACTGGGCCTTTATTCATAATCCGGTACGAAATTCAGAGGGGCAGAATATTTCTGCAGTTTTTGGATTTTTCAGCACCCTTCTTTCTCTTTTGGAGAAGCATAATCCGGATAGTTTTGCTGTTTTAATGGATTCTCCTGCTCCAACGTTCCGGCATCGCATGTTTCCGGAATATAAGGCCAACAGAGAGAAAGCCCCGGATGATCTCCATGATCAGGTTCCAATTATAAGGGAGTTTCTTGATACTCTTGGTATTTCTGTTTTTGCCAGGGAGGGGTACGAGGCGGATGATCTCATGGCCTGCGCTGCAAATGCAGGGAGTAAAAAGGGGTATGTCTGCTATATTATCTCTGCAGATAAGGATTTGATGCAGACTGTTACAGAGGATATTCATATGCTCAGGCCTGAAAAAGGTGTGTATGTTGATATTGGCCCTGAACTTGTTTTTGAGAAAATGGGTGTCAGGCCTGATCAGATTATTGACTATCTTTCCCTTATTGGAGATTCCTCAGATAATATTCCAGGTGTAAGAGGTATTGGTCCAAAAACAGCAGTTACTCTTTTGGGAAAATATGAAACTCTGGATGGTATTTATAATAGTATTGATTCCTGCACAAAGGGACAGATTCAGAAATTAAGTGAAAATAAGGATAATGCATATCTTAGTAAAAAACTGATTGTTCTTAACTATGAAATGGAAAATGAAATTATTCTTGATGATTATAATATTGCTAAACTGGATCTTTCTTTACTGATACCCCTTCTTAAGAAGCATGGAATGAACCGTCTGGTATCCCGTATTCAGAAGGTTATTGGAAATAAAGACTCTACAGAAATAGATTCTGTAGATAGCAATTCACAAAAAGGGACGTATTCAACTGTAACTACACTGGAAGAACTGGATGAGTGGATAGCTTTGGTAGAGAAGAGCAAGTGGTTTGCTCTTGATATTGAGACTGATAATATTGATCCTATGAGGGCATCTCCAGTTGGGTTCTCATTATCTGTAATGTCTGGTAAGGGGTGCTATATACCCTTATATGCAGGTGGACAAAGCTATCTGCCTGAAGATGAGGTAAAGATCAGAATATCTGCGATAACCAATAACGTTGAATTGAAGCTCATAGGCCATAATTTTAAATACGATTATAAGGTTCTAAAAAAATGGGGTGTTCAGGTTAGTAATCTTGCTTTTGACACAATGGTTGCTGCATGGATTCTTGACACAACTGCTTCCGGATACAGCATGGATCTTCTTGCAGAGAGGTTTTTTGATTATACAACAATCAAATATAAGGATATTGTTCCTAAAGGAAGTTTATTTCCCGATGTAAGTCTTGAGACAGCCGCGCCTTATGCAGCTGAGGATGCAGATATCACCTTCCGGTTCTATGAGCGTTTTTCCAGGGAGCTAAAGAGTAGAAATCTGGAGAAGATTTTCTACGATCTGGAAATGCCTCTGGTTCAAATACTTGCAGATCTTGAGTTTAATGGAATAAAACTTAACTCAGATGCACTTAATAAATTTGGAATAGAGCTAAAAGAGAAACTTGCCCGTCTGCAGGATGATATCTATATCGAATGTGGAAAGGAATTCAATATAAACTCAACGAAACAGCTCCAGACTATACTTTTTACAGAGCGGAAGCTTCAGCCTGTGAAGAAAACAAAGACAGGCTTTTCAACAGATTCAAGTGTACTTGAAATTCTCTCAAAAGAAGATGTTGTTCCTGAAATGATTCTAAGGTACCGCACATTGATGAAGCTGAAGTCAACTTATGTGGATGCACTTCCGGAATATGTAAATCCTGAGACAGGAAGAGTTCACACTAATTTCAGTCAGACAGGAACAGCTACAGGCAGGCTGTCAAGCAGAGATCCTAATTTACAGAATATACCTGTAAGAACAGATGAGGGCCGCCGGATCAGATCTGCTTTTATAGCTGAAGACGGCTATACACTTCTTAGTGCTGATTATTCACAGATTGAACTGGTTGTACTCGCCCATCTTTCCGGAGATTCTGCTTTAAAAAAGGCCTTTATATCCGGGAATGATATTCACAGTGAAACGGGAGCTCTTATTTTTGATAAACCTGTAGAAGAGATAACAAAAGATGACCGTAGAATTGCAAAGACAATTAACTTCGGTGTTATGTACGGCATGTCTTCATTCAGGCTTGGAAGAGACCTTGGTATACCAAGAGCCCGGGCTGAGGAGTTTATAAAATCCTATTTTGAGAAATATATCGGAATCCGTATCTTTATGGATAAGGTTATTGAAGATGCAGAGAAAACCGGAAAAGTTACTACCCTTATGGGGCGGGAACGATTTATTCCCGGTATAAACAGCAGGAATAAGACTGAAAAATCAGGTGCTGAGCGAATGGCAGTTAACACTCCTATACAGGGTTCTGCAGCAGATATAGTAAAACTGGCAATGCTTAAACTTGTCCAGAGACTTGAAGACGATAATCTTGATTCCAGAATGATACTCCAGGTGCATGATGAGCTTATCTTTGAAGTTCCTGAAGCTGAACTGGAAATAATGAAAAAAATTATAAAAGAAGAGATGGAAGCTGCTGTAACTTTAAGTATTCCTTTACGTACCAGTGTTGAGACTGGCAAAAGCTGGGGAGATTTTCATTAAGTGGTTCTGGGATTAACCGGGAAATATTGTTCCGGTAAAAATATGGCAGGCCGGGTCTTTACTGACAGGGGCTGGTTTGAGCTTGATGTTGATCGTTTCGGCCATGATGCTCTTACAAAAAAAACTGACCAGGTCGTAAAGGTTTTCGGTCAGGTTGTTTTATCTGAAGATGGAAGCATTGATCGAAAAAGGCTTGGTTCTATTGTTTTTAACAATAAGGCTAACTTACGACGGCTTGAATCTATTATTCATCCCGAAATGGTAGACCGCTGCAAACAGGAAATAAATAAAAATAAAGACAGGGATATCCTTATAAATGCTGCAATTCTGCACCATATGGGACTAAATAGTTTTTGTGATTCTGTTTTGTGGGTTGAATCTGATCTTTTTACCCGTTTTAGACGGGCCCGGATCAGGGACCGTATCTCTGTAATTCAAATTCTAAGGCGTATTTACGGTCAACGTAAACTAGATGCTAAATACTGGGTGGAAGATGTCGATATTCATATTATACGAAACATGGGCACCAGAGTTAGTCTGGAAACGGAAATTAATACCCTAATAGACATGTTTGAAGAGAGAGTGTAGAAATGGAACAGAAAAAAATACTGTGGATCCTGTTATCAGTAACGTTATTTCTTTTTATAGTATCTATAACCGGAGTTGTATGGTTCTACCCTGGAAGAGTTGAAGTAGCAGAAGATGACGCACCATCAGGGGATCAGGAAAAGGCTGCCATCGATTTTGATCCTGTGGAATGGGTAAGGCAGGGAGAGGATTTTCCTGGATTAATAGATTCTACTTCAGATGAGAGCGAAGGATTTTCTATTGTTTACGGTGAAACTGAGGATGGAGAATCTGAAATAAACCTGGTTGCTGAAGAGGAAATAGAAAAAGTTGTTGAAGATACCACTACTACTGTTGTAAGAACCCCTGTAGTTAAAGAAGAACCGGTAAAGGTCGTTTCCACCACTACTTCTGTAGCAGCTGCTCCGGCACCAAGGAAAATTAATGTTCTTGAGTACTGGATACAGGCTGGATCTTTTTCCAGTAGATCCCGGGCAGAGAGTTCAAGCCAATCTCTTTCAGAAAAAGGGTTTTCTAATCTGATAACAATAAAAACTGTAGGCAGTGATGATTATTACCGTGTTCGTATGGGGCCCTATACCAGCCAGGCTGAAGCAGAAAAATTTCTGAATTGGGTTAAAGCGATTGACTCCTATGAGAAGAGTTATATATCACAGGTATATATACAAAAAATTGTAAACTGATGAAGAAAGTCGGGAAGGTTGAAGCCTTCAACCTTCAGCCTGAACAACCTGATTCAATCCCTTTTTGGAAAAAACAATTATCAGAGTGTTACAGATCTCCAGCTGATTTCCCTGCAGGTTTTCATCTTTCTGAAACAGAAGAAGATTATTTTAAAACAGAAGCAGACAGGTTTAGACTCTCTGTACCCAGAAATTACTTTGATCTGGCATGTTCTAAAGAGGATGATCCTATACGGCGTCAGTTTATGCCCCAGGCCGGTGAGCAGGTAACTACACCCCGGGAGAACGGTGACCCTCTTGGAGAGAATAGCTACAAAGTTACGCAGCGACTTATTCATAGATACAGGGACAGAGCTTTGTTTCTTGCTTCTGATACCTGTGCAATGTACTGCCGGCATTGTTTTCGCAGGGATTATCTATCTACTGATCAGATGCCGCTGACAAAAAAAGAGATCCATAGAGCTGCTGCTTATCTGCAATCTCATTCTGAACTTAAGGAGCTTATAATATCCGGAGGAGATCCTCTTATGCTGGATGACATAAGGTTGGAAGAACTTCTTTCTGTTTTTAGAGAATCCAGACCGGATATAGTTTTTCGTCTGGCAAGTAGAATGCCAGTTGTTCTTCCTTCCAGAATAACAGATTCTTTAACAGATTTACTTTCAAAATATAAACCACTATTTTTTATTACTCAGTACAATCATCCCAAAGAGCTTACAGATAAAAGCAGAAAGGCTGTCAGCTTACTGGTAAATAAAGGGATTCCGGTGCTCAATCAGGCTGTTCTTCTTAAATCTGTAAATGACAGTGTGGATATTCTTGCCGAACTCTTTCAGGAACTTATTCGCTGCAGTATAAAACCCTACTACCTGTTTCAGGGGGATCTTGCAGCTGGCACTCATCATCTAAGAGTGTCAATAATCAGGGGGTTAGAACTTATAAAGGAGCTGAGATCAAAAATCTCCGGTCTGGCTATGCCCATCTATGCTGTTGACCTGCCAGGGGGCGGTGGAAAAATCCCTCTGACTGAATCCTATATCTACAACATCACAGAAACAGATGTGATATTCAAGGATCGAAACGGAAAAGAATTCACATACCCTGTTGAATCGTAAAGACGCGATAAATCGCGTCTCTCTGGATACAGACTGTTTTACAGTGGTACAGACGTGATTTGTATGTAACAGATTATGTTCCTGCGTAGATAGGCACAGACCCTGTTTTATATATTTTTCCTGATTTGCATGTAGCAGACTCTGTTCCTGAGTACAGACGCACGGCCGTGCGTCTGTACATGGATACATATTGTTGTACTGTGTACAGACGTAGCATGCTATGTCTCTACTGCGGCAATACAACCCTGATCTCAACCCTTCTGTTCCTATATATCTCATTCTCATTGGATGTTACAGGCTGTGTTCCACCATACCATCGCACAACAGGCTCTGTTTCAGGGTTCCATCCCTCTTGTTTTAAATAAGTTACAATATTATACGCTCTCTCCCTGGAGAGTTCTTCCCTTCCTTCTTCTGTTCCTGACATTGCACAGTGGCCTGAAATTTCTACTGATGCATTTGGATTTTTTTTCAGCTCCACAGCAAGTTTTTTGAGCAGTAGTGACGCGTCCTTATTTATAGTTGTATTGTTGGGGCTGAAATATATTATTTGTTCTATAGATGATGCTGTTTCTGTTGAGACTGATGGTGGGGCTGGTTGCGTCTTCTCCCCTGTTTGAGCTATTGTAGTATCGGGTGATTTGTAACTTGTATCTGTCTGATTACTGTCCGATTGATCTGGAAGAGTTGCCTCTGCAGATTCAGGTTTTACAGCAGTATCTGTCTTTTCCGGTTCCGGGATGCTGCTTTCAGTCTTTATCGGGGATTCTTCTGCAGGTTCGGCAGCTCTGGAATCTTCTTCCGTTTCTGTAGATGCTGGCTTTGTTGTATATTCCATAGGCTGCGGCTTTGCTCTGGAGGTATCTGCCTCTTTACTTGTTGTCTGATAGCTTGTAATTGGTTGAGCCAGGGTTCCTATTAGCCATCTCGCTCCAAAAATTATCAATAGAGCAACAATAATTCCAATTATTGTGTAGAGTATCAGATACTTATTTCTAAGATAGCCCGAAAGTTTAATTTCGGAGTCATCCACTTTTTTCCCATCAACCTTAAGTGTCAGATAAAGTTTCTTTTTTTCATATGAGCTTATGAGTTCAAATCTGGGTAGTCCTGATACTTTGGGAGGTAGATGACGGACCTCTAAATTTTTAATAAGAATCCTTTCTCCATCTTTATTAAGAAATACCTTGATAATAACCCCGGGCTGATTATCTACAAGTGTAGTCAGTTTTAATAAACCTCTGGAGGACTCATCCAGATCCTGTAACTTTATATAAGACTTATTTTCAATTTCTACTTCTATTAAATTACTCATGATTCAGGCCATCCCTTAATTAAATCCTTGCCTGGTCGTGCGCTTCGCTTACTGCTCGGCCATGCATCCTATTGAGCGGAGGTTAAGTTTAAACAGCGAAAGTTTTTATTCTGATAATACTCCCTCACTATAAGTTTAAACTTCTATATGCTCTCGTCAAGTAAAAAAAACTAATCCAGATGTTATATATGTTTCAGTTGAGGGATAATTGGAATTATGGTAGATTATTCCTATGGATTATCCTGCAGTTTTAAAAACAATATTCATGACCACACTTACACTGGGAGTGGTCGAGTTTCCATTTACATTACTGGAGCTTCTTCTGGAGCTTTTTTTACCGATGCTTCTTGTCTTTATTGTTTATCGTCTGCTTAATGCAGGAATACGACGTCTGATTGATAAGTCCAGTGTCAAAGAGAATATTCAGAATGGGCTTAAACTCTGGACCAGGAGAGTTTTAAGGTTTGGTTTTCTGATTGTATTTTTTCCTCTGACAGGAAGGCTGTTCGGTGCGAAAATATATGAATATATGCGGCTGTTTGTAAGTATCCTGAATCAGCCTCTTGTTGAGTCAGGAAGTGCAAAGGTTTCATTCTTAACACTGATTCTGGTTATTCCTGTTTTTTATATTGCTTCCTGGGCAGGTAAAAGCAGCAGAGGGTTGATTAGTAGTGATATCCTGAATCGAATGGGACTTGATAAGGCAAGGCAGTTTTCGTTTATCAGTCTCTTGCGATATGGAGTAATGGTAATTGTCTTTTTTATTGGCCTTTCTATTATTGGTGTTAATCTTTCCTCAATAACAGTAATTTTTGGTGTACTTGGAATTGGTATCGGATTTGGTCTGCAAAGTGTTGTAGCCAATCTTTTTGCAGGGATAATAATAATTCTCAGCCGTCCTATAAAGGAAGGAGACAGGATCTTTGTTTATAATTATGAAGGGACTGTTGTACAGGTACGAATTTTATCGACTGTAATTAATACTCTTACAAATGAAACAATAATAGTTCCAAATGCCCATTTGGTTTCGGAACCTGTTCATAACTATTCCTACAGTGATCGAAGTATAGTAATAAGGAACAATATTGGTGTTGCCTACAGTACTGATCTGGATTTTGCTGTTGAAGTATTGGAAGAGATTTCATCCAGAAATCCATTTATAGATTCCTCAAAGAAAAATACAGTAAGGGTGAAAGAGTTTGGCTCCTCCAGTATAGATATTGCAGTATTTACCTGGATAAAAGACGTATCTGACAAATATGATGCTCATCACTGGATGAATATGGAAATTTGGCGTGTATTCAGGGAAAAGGGTATCGAAATACCATTTTCACAACTGGATCTGCATATTAAAGATGGAAGTATAGGGAATT
>CBDVAD010000066.1:0-11958 GCA_965371875.1 uncultured bacterium | reverse complement strand
AGTTCAGTCGTGTGCTCTTACGATATTAAATAAATATTGAAAATAATTTCTATGGGAATCTCAGTTTCTGTTACTGAAGATTTTTTACTGGCAGGGTTTATAATCTCCCTGTTTACCTGAACTCAACATACATGATAGTATCAAATATATGAAATTTGAAAAAATTGAAACAGTATTGCTTGGAGTAATAACTCTTGTACTTCTTGGGGCGGTGATGAAGCTGGCGGCAAGTGTCATGCTTCCAATGGTCATTGCAGGAATTCTTGCAGTTACTTTGAGCCCTCTGATTAATATTCTTCATAAAATTCATATTCCAAGAAATCTTGCTGTTTTGATTGTGATTGCAGTTGTTTTTGGAGTTATATTTCTAATTGTTCTTTTCATTCAGTCCAGCATTGCTGCTTTTATGGATGAATACCCTAAGTATGCCGCAAGATTTTCAGTTTTAAACAGCGAGCTTGTCCAATTTGTTCAAAACAAGACAGGGATTTCATATGATTTTTTCGAAGAAATTGAATGGACTGGTACTTTTTTTAAATATCTTGGAAGTTTTTCCAGTTCCCTTGTAAGTTTTGCAAGTTCAGGACTCTTAATAATGATTTTTCTTATTTTTATGCTGTTGGAGAACCCTTTTTCGTCAAAAAAAATGATTCTGGCATTTAAAAATGAAAACGGTACGAAAATAAGCGGAGTCCTGAACAGGATAACGAGCCAGGTTGTAAAATATCTTAATCTTAAATTTATTATAAGTACGGGCACAGGTATTCTTGTCTGGCTCTCTCTATCTATCATTGGTCTTGATTTTGCTCCGATGTGGGGTGTTTTTGCATTTCTTTTGAATTTTATTCCAAGTATCGGTTCTTCAATTGTGATGATTGTTACAATCCTTATGGGTTTTATACAGTTCTTCCCTGAACCCGGAAAAATAATCGCTGTAATAATTTCGATGGTCGGAATACAGATGATCATAGGGAATTTTATTGACCCACGTCTTCAAGCCAGCAGATTGGATATAAGTCCTATAGTTATCCTTTTTTCCCTTGTTTTCTGGGGATGGATTTGGGGTATTGTGGGGATGTTTCTGGCAGTACCTTTAACTGTAATTGTTCAAATAGTATGCCAGAATATACCGTTCCTCTATCCTGTAAGTATTCTAATAGGCAGTGGTAGAAAAATAGAACATATTGAAGATGAAATAAAAACAGAAGTTGAAGAAGTAAAAGAAGATAAATCATAAATCATACAAGAAGGAAATAGATGGACCGAAAACGTATACTGACAGGGGACAGACCCACTGGAAAACTGCATCTTGGACATTATGTCGGAACTCTGGCTAATAGAGTAAGGCTTCAGGATGAGTATAAGTCTTTTTTTATAATCGCAGATTTACATATGCTTACAACTAAACCCTCAAAAGAGGATATATTGAATATTGCGGGCAATGCCAGAGAGATGATTTTGGATTACCTGGCCTGTGGAGTCGATCCTGAAAAGTCTACAATCTATCTTCAGTCGGCTGTACATGAAGTATATGAAATGAATCTTATATTCGAGAACCTTGTCACTGTCCCAAGACTGCAGCGACTTCCCAGTCTTAAAGATATGGTCAAATCGGCAAATCTGAATGAGATGCCTCTGGGGCTTCTTGGTTATCCAGTATTGCAGGCAGCAGATATTCTTATGCCCAGGGCAAATTTAGTACCTGTCGGTAAAGATAATGAGGCCCATGTAGAACTGACAAGAGAGATTGCCAGACGTTTTAACAGTATGTATGGTGAAGTTTTTCCCATACCCGATGTTATGATTGGTGATGTACCCACACTGGTTGGCACTGACGGTGATGCAAAGATGTCCAAGTCTCTGAACAATGCTATTTATCTTTCTGATGACACAAAAACGGTTATTAAAAAAGTAAATGGAATGTATACCGATCCAAACAGAATCAGAGCGGATATTCCCGGAAAGGTAGAGGGGAATCCTGTATTTATCTATCACGATGTGTTTAATCCAGACAAAGCCGAGATAGAAGATCTTAAAGAAAGATACAGAACAGGTAATGTTGGTGATGTTGAAGTAAAACAGAAATTGGCAGCCGCAATAAACAATTTTCTTGATCCTATCAGAGAAAAACGAAATGAATTCGAAAATAAAAGCGGTTTTGTAGATGAGGTTATTTATAACGGAACTATGGTTATGCGTGAAGAAGCCCGACAGACTCTTTCGGCTATGAAGAAAGCTATGGGACTTACCGGAGTCTGGAACAGCATCAGCAGAAAAGCAGAAAAGGCGAGGAAGAAGAGGGGATAACTGTAAAGACGCAGCACGGCCGTGCGTCTCTACAGTTATTATCTAAAATGAATACTCCATTCTGATTTCCAGAAAATCATTATCTTCAAACTGTCCGAATAAGGTGTTACTGTCTCCATAGAAGAATGTGTATTTCATATTAAGCCATGTATCTTCAACAAGATTAATTCTTAATTCAGGCATAATCATGAAATCTCCATCTTGTATGGAGTAAGTTCCGTTAAGTTCTGCTGTAATTTTTTCATTGAGAAAACTGTCTCTCAGACCGGCTGTCAGCAGGTATGAGTCATATGCAGTATCCGATTCATAATCGATGTCTGATGCACCTGTGATTCTGTCTGAGGCCAGTTTAAGTTCGCTCTTTACCTGAATATTCAGAGAAATATTATGAATCATCAGATCACGGGAAAATCCAAAAAGGTAGAGAAATCGATTATTGTGTACAAGAGGATCATCCCCTGCTAAGTCCCTTGTCATATAGTATGCGGCTTCTGCCCATATATTGAAGGCCGCCACAACAAAGGCTGTCTCTGCCCCAAAGAGATGAATTCTATCCCTGGAGACAAGGGGTAACCCTGACACGGCTAAATCAGCCAATGATTCCCGTAAGAAGGTATACTGGTAAGATGCTCCAAGATCGAACCCTCCAATGCTGTTTGAAAAGCGTAGACCCAACTGGTTGTCAGCCAAAGTTGATGTATCTGCGATATCTATTAAATCATAAGCACTCTGAAACCAGTTTTCATCTCCAGTACCAGGATATATATCAGATGTGAATACAGGTGTGTACACTGCCTCAACCATTCCCTGCATTCCAAATGGGACATTGATCTTGATCATAACTTCTGCCAGCTTTCGATCCATATAGGATGGATTAATAAAATCTGTATAATCAACGGCATTAATGTTGTCGAAGGTAAAAACCTCTTCTCCCTTACCCCAGATAAGCTTCATGTAACCTGCTTCTATGTTGAATTTATTGAAATATAGCTGAGAATAAGCTTCTTTTATTAATTGCTCCGGGAGCATAGATGAGTAGCCTGAAAATCCAATTTTTCCATGAAACTCTGATCGATCCCCAATAAATTCAAGGTCAAGATTTATTTCAGAATCAACATCTATATTGGATTCCAGTATATTACTGTAATCAGCATAGTATCTGGTATTTAGAATTCCTTTTCCAGTCCACTGCAGTCCAGGTGTATCCTCCTCTGTTATAAAGCTTGTAAAGCCATCCTGCCCAAAAAGCGGAAGTGCAGAGAACAGTAGAATCAGATTTATAATTATGATTTGTTTGAGAAAAATCTTCATAACATTCTCCCTGAATTTTACGGCCGGCCTGTTTGAAGAAATCCTGATGTAAAAATTCCATCAGGTAAGTTTTCGTTATATACAATTTTATCCATTGTCAGGGTGGTTGAATGACCAGTTTGAAGATTTTCCATTTTTGTAACCCTGGGGGTCCAGTACCCCTGAATTTTTTCAATATTATCTGTAGTAAGTTTTTTTATAAGCTTACCTTGTCTATCGTACATTTCAATATAAACAGGAAGAAGCATCTCTTTACTTATCCAGCTGATTTTTTTTGAGTAGTCACTGCCGGAAGATTCCAATAGTATAGACTCCACAATCCAGCATTGTACTCCATTTAAACTCTCTTCCCGAATCAGAGAGTAAGTTGCATTGTCGATATCTATGGCACCCATATCAGCATAGGTAAAATCGGTTCCCAGAAAGGATTGATCAGCATCGCTGGTCGTAATTCTTTTTGTTCTTTTTAGTGCCGGCATATATACCCATTGTTCCGGAACTCTATCACTATACCCAATAGATAGAAAACGGGTGTTTTTAATGGATGATGGTCTGTGGAAAACAATCATTGTATTCAGTTTTTGCTCACTGTTTTCCTTGCTGTAAAGTTCCAGGATTCTTGTGCTGATATTCCCTTTTTTATCTATAAGATCCATAGTTATAAGGGCGTGGGTAGTTGTTCCACGATCCTGCTTCTGAATCAACTCCATTATCTCTCTTCCGTTTGTCTGTGCACCAATGCTTAATGCTGCTGTAAAAATAAAAATTGCTGCTGTAAAATATTTCTTCACTTGTTTTTTTCTCCCGGGATTTATATCTTTCTGCTTATGAATTTAGGTTTAAACATTTCCAGAAGTATCGGCAGCAAAGTGAGTGATGCCGTACTGGACGTAATCATTGTGATAGCTATTAATAATCCAAAGTAATTTAGTGGATTAAACTTTGAGAATAATAGAACCAGAAAACCACCAGCTACAGATAGAGCGTTAACAATAATTGCCTTTCCTGCCCCGGCCAAAGTGTTTCTTGCAACTGTCTCAAGGTTTTCTGTCTTAAGACGTTCAAAATGGTAATAACTTAAGTAGTGAATGGTATAGTCTATTCCTATTCCAATTGAAACAGCAGCAACCATTGCAGTAGAAATATCCAGTCTGATTCCAAATATTCCCATTACCCCGAAATTAATCAGAACTGTGAACCCTATTGGAATAATTCCAATTAATCCTCCTGCAATCGATCTGTGAGTTATACTTAAAATGATAAATACCAAAGTAAGAGATATCAGTATGCTCATTGTTTGAGATTTAGTTATAAGATTTGTAAGAATATACATAATTTTTGAAGTTCCTGTGGTTTCCAGGCTATAACCATCAGGAAAATGTGTTTTTGCAAATACTGCTGCATCAACAGCCGCACTATTAGCTATGATCGCTCCCGAATCATTGAGTTGAACAAGTATTCTGGTTTTCATAGGTTCAATATCATCATCTGTAAGGGAGCTGAGATTCCCTGAAAAAAGGAGCAGGTATTGAGCAATGAGATTTTTTAATTCCTCTCTGGATCCGACAGGATATTTTGAAGGATCATTGGGAATTTCATAGTACGCTGCCCCCTTGTAATTCAGTTCTTTGTTTAATTTCCTGATCAATTCATCGGCACTCATTTTCAGGTTATCTGATGATAAGTATGCCATGTTCATAATTTGAATTAAATCATTATAGGAAATAGCCTGATCTGTTCCTAATTTGCTATGATCAGTATCTGTCTGTATATTCTTATTAAGCTCTTCTGAATCATCTTCTTCCACAAAAAAACTACTGAATTTTACAGATGTATCATCCTCTGAAGTCTCATCAATAAAACTTGTAATTTCTGTGTTTGTTTCATGGTTATTGATTGAGTCGAATTCTTTAGAATCTGAATAATTCATAACCTGGTTCAGTTTTTTGATAAAATCAGTAAAAGAGACAACTTTCTTAATCTGGGGGTATTTTGCTTTCAGGAAGGTATTCATTTCATCTATGGCGGTAAGTATTCCCGGATCGGTAAGATCACCGGGTTTCTCCCCGGAAACAATAATTTCAAAGAAAGTAGTGCCATTGAATTTATTATTCAGAAATTCATCGGCAATACGAATCTCAGTATCTCTCTTAAAATACTCTACCAGGACACTGTCCCTGTCTATTTTGGTTGTACCGTAAATGCCTGCTGCTGCAATAACAAGAAAGAGAAATATTACCCGTGCGTTATGCATATGAAAGAAATTGTAGAGTATATTAAATGCAGCCGTATTATTACCCAATACACTTTCTCCTGCTGATTTAAGACTACTGTGTCTTAGAAGAAGCAGTGATGGTATTAGAGTGATGGAGATCAATAATGCTATTGCCACACCAATGGCAGTGAAGGTTCCGAAAGTTCTGATAGGTATAACATTACTGGATATAAGTGAACTGAATCCAATTATTGTGGTAAGCCCTGCAAGAAAAACAGGTTTACCTATTCGTCTGACAGTTGATAAGATTAAATCTTTATGTTCAGTTTCATCCAGTTTATAATTTCTAATTCTGATTTCATCATAATAGTGACTGATTATATGGATTCCATAAGCAGATCCCACTGCTACAAGGAGTACAGGGATTATTGTATCAAGCATGGACAAAGATATTCCAAGGAGTGACATCAGTCCCATTGTCCAGACTATACTGATTATTATGGTAAGAAGGGGAAGTATAACGCCTCCAGCTCTTCTGAATGACAAGTAAAGAATAGATATTACAACCAAAAGAACAAGAGGTATAAGATTTATCAGATCAGCTTCCATATTATTGCTGATAAGGTATGTTACTGCAGGAAGACCGGTTATATACCAGTTAATAGAGGGGTCATCAATATTAGTCAGGGTATTTCGTATATGTTCATAAATATAGTTTCGTTCTTCTTCTGTTGGTGCGGAGTTTAAATGAACAAGTATCTGTGCAGAGCTGAAATCACTCGAATACAGGGATCCTTCATAAAGTTCCCAGGATAAAAGTCGTTCTTTGAGTTTAAGAATATCATTTTCAGTGCCATTGTAATCTTCCAGCATGGGTTTTACTTCAAAACCATCGGTTGTACCTTCAATATAACTTGTATTGGCAAAGGAGCTTACTTCAATATCATGGTTAATTGTTTTAAAATCCTCTGTCAGATTAGATATCAACTCAATAAAATCAGATGTAAAGATAGTTCCCGAAATAGATTCTATTGCTACAGCAAATACTCTGTCCGTTCCGAATTGTTCCTCTGTTTCATAATATTTGACTACCTCCGGATGATCATCGGGAATGAATGAAAGTACATCATTATCCATGCTTAAATTAATTAGCTGCCAGGAAAAGAAAAGAGTGAAAATACCAATTATAAGTACTATCAGTTTTGGATATTTGAAAAAACTATTCATTTAAACTCCGCTCTGCTTTCATTATTGTAGTATCATTCTAACACGCCATACATAATTATATCTTCAGAACCATCAATCGGTTTTATTGAGTAGTTTCCTGATTTCATGCTGAATATTAAGGTTCAAGTATTAATGTATAGAAAATACACAATATACTAAGTGACTTAATTAGTTAACCATGGAGAGACCTTCATGCCTCATTCCAGCGTATTTAAAGCTATCTCCATCATATCTGTGAAGGTCTTTTCTCTGTCTTCTGAGCTTATCTGGATTCCGTCTATCATGCTGTCGCTTATTGTAAGAAGAGTTAGTGCACGAACTCCGAATTTAGCGGCGATTGTATAAAGAGCGGCTGCTTCCATCTCCACTGCAATTACCCCAAAATCTGCCCATAATTTCCATGAATCAGGATTGTCTGCGTAAAAGGTATCTGAAGAAAGAATATTTCCCACATGAAACTGACACTTCTGCTTTCTTGCTGCGGCAACAGATTGCTCCAGTAGTGAAAAATCTGCTGTTGCTGCATAATCCATACCACTAAATCGGATCCTGTTAAAAGAAGCATCTGTGGATGCGGACATTGCAATTACAATATCTCTAAGTTTTACACTTTTTTTCATGGAACCGGCTGAGCCGACTCTTATTAGATTTTTTACACCATAGATTTGAATTAACTCAGTTGCGTAGATTGAGATTGACGGTATACCCATGCCTGAACCCTGAACAGACACCATCTTGCCTTTATATTCACCTGTGTAGCCGTACATACCTCGTACAGTATTGTACTGTACCGGATTCTTTAGAAAGTTGTCTGCAATAAATTTAGCTCTTAGAGGATCTCCTGGTAAAAGTACAGATTCAGCTATTTCCCCTTTTTCTGCTCCTATGTGTATACTCATTTTCTATCTCCTTTTTCGGCTATTATTTTTTTGGCCATTTATCTGCTTTTTCTATCATGGATCTATGCCAGTCAAGAAGCCATGTTTCACGTTTTGAATTATTACTGGTACAGTCTGCAAGAATGCGGAATACCGGCTCTGTTCCGGATCCTCTCATCCATATATAATCTGTATCTATGCCGTTATCATCAGAAAAAACGATTTTTAAACCACCAGTTTGCAAGCCCGATCTGAAAGATGGGCCGAACCCGGTTTTTTCAATTTTAACTTCATAATTAATCTCTTTCCAACTGTATATTCCAAAATTTTCTAATAAATAACTCTTTTTATTCTCCCATTCACTGAGAAAAATATTTTCATATCTTTGTTTTAGAATACTGTGATCATCTGTTGTAATTCTCATAATAGCTCTGTCATCATAGGCACTGGTTGTTCGAAATGAAGGGAGGGTAGAAAGAATATCCTGAATTCCATAACTTTCTTTGTATCGTTTTAACTGATCGCTTTTTTTCATCCATATTTTAAAGAGATCTTTAAAAAGGAGAAGTTTCAGAATAGAAAATACAGTATTTATTGGATCTCTGACCGCTGCCGGATGTGTAATATTACCTCCATTGGACCCTTCTCCAAGAATGCGCACTAAATAACCCTTTTCTCTTAAATCATGTGCAAGATTTACAACATTAGCTTCACCGACTTCAGCTCTAAAGACCTTTGCATCAAATACACTGGCAATAACGTCTATTCTCATAGATGTTGGTCCATTTACAGCTACTGCCAGAGGAGCACTGCTATTATTTCTGTTTAGGACCATGAAGGAGAGTTCTGACAACACTGACAGGGCAAATACTTCCTGAGCTTCAAGTATTTTTGCTTTCCCTGTATTTGTATCTATATAGACAAGATTTCCCCGGTCTCCATCGTTGTCCGGTACATATCCAAGAATATATCTGTTGTCTCTTTTGTAACTCTTCTCAAGTTCCTCTCTGCATCTATCAAGACTGAATCCTTCCGGAACTATTCTGTGTACAATTTCTCTTGGCTTATCATTTATACTCCTGACTGAGATTCCATAACTTTCCAGGATAGTTTTATCTATTGAGAGTGTTCTTGCGCTTCCGTTTAATTCAGCGATTACTCCGATTTTTCTTACAGTTGCAGCTTTTTTAAGACTGTTATACATTTCATCAATATCTGCAGGGATTATTGAATCAGCTGTTACTGCCTTTGAGAAAGTAAGATAAGTATCAAAGGCTTTTTTCTTCCAGCCAGGGATCTCCTCTATTACTTTTAAGTATTTGGTTTTATCAAAATTTGAGAGTATATAATCTACTTTTTTAACAATATTTTTATCACCAAGCAATTTCTTAAAAGTAGAAATCAGCTCTTTAGAATCATCTCCGCCGTAGACTCCACCACTGGCACCGAACTTAAGTCCGTTATGGCCAATAGGATTATGGCTTGCTGAGATATATGCAAATCCATCTATATCCGGATCGACAGCGGAATATGCCATAATTTCCGGAGCGGCAATAATAAAAAGGGAACGTACGTCCATCTCTTCGCTGATAAATACTCTGGTCATTGCATCAGCTATTGCGGGACCTGTGAATCTGGAATCCATGCCAATGAGTATAGTAGGTTGTTTTCCTGTTATTCTTTTTTTCATGAAAGTAGAGAAACTTAATGCCATAATGCATGAAATAATATAGTCTACTGATGAGATCTCTTCGGTCTGACTTTCCTCATTTCCATCTTCTGCAAATATTTTTCTCCAGCCACTGGCAGAGAGTATCATGGAATCTGTTGCTTTTATGACAGAACTATAATCAGGCATTGTCTCAAAATAACTACAATCCGGATCTGCTATTAAAAATCCTGTTGCCTGATCAAATTTCTCCATTAATCTCCCCTAATATTGAAAATACTGAAGTTCAAGTATATCATTTTTTAATATCTCAAGCAATTTTATACTGAGTTTTTTTGACTAATTTAATATACAATATTAAATCGGGCATACTTTATTTAATTGAGTCAGGCTTTCCCAAATAGTAATCCCACTGACTGGAGGCTAAATTTTAAGAATCTTGCCCTTGATATCTTGGCAATAGTCCTAATGCCTAGTATTCTGTTACTAAATTATGAGGATACACTACAGCCTCATATCTAATATTCCATGGAGGCAAGATGAGTTCAGGAAATCCTGTTCCAAGAGTAGCAGCAATACATGATTTATCCGGTTTTGGAAGATCTTCCCTTACAATAGTTTTACCAGTCCTGTCGGCCATGGGTGTCCAGGCCAGCCCGCTTCCAACAGCTCTTCTTTCAACTCAAACCTCTGGATTTGGAGATTATTTTTTTCTTGACTTGTCTGATGAAATGATGAAAATAATTGATCACTGGAGAAAGTTAGATATAAATTTTGATGCAATATATTCCGGTTTTCTTGGATCAAGCCGACAGGTGGAAATTGTCTCTGATTTTATTGATGATTTTAGGCCAGGGGGACAATTTGTAGTAGTGGATCCTGTAATGGGTGATGATGGTGAGACCTATGGTCCATATGGAAGTGATATTGTCAGAGCTATGAAAAAGCTTATAAAAAAAGCTGATATTATCACACCCAATTTTACTGAAGCCTGTCTCCTTTTAGATACTGATTACAGAATAAATATTGATGTACCCCTGCTTAAGAACTGGATGAGAAAACTCTCTGATATGGGACCTGGTAAAGTGGTTATTACCAGTGTACCTGTTGCTGATAAAAGCAGATCCTTTGTGTTTGCCTATGACAGGGCATTTAATACATTCTGGAAAGTCAGCTGCAGTTATATTCCGGCAGCCTATCCCGGAACAGGTGATATTTTTACAAGTGTATTGGCAGGTGCGCTCTTACAGGGAGATAGTCTTCCTATTGCTCTGGACAGAGCTGTTCAGTTTGTCTCACTTGCTATCCGCTCAACATTCGGCTACAACACTCCTGGAAGAGAGGGTGTTATGTTTGAGAAGGTTCTGTACTCTTTAATGACTCCGGTGACTGTAAGTAATTATGAAATTGTGGAATAGGCTATGGTAATAAAAAATGATTGCAGGAAAATCGGCATAAAGGCAATTGTTGCAACCGATTTCGACGGAACCCTCCTGCAAAGTGATCGCACAGTATCGGAACGCAGTATAGATACGCTTAAAAAACTTGGTGAAATGAATATACTCAGGGTAATCGCTACAGGAAGATCTCTCTATTCACTGCAGAAGGTTCTTAAAGAAGATATCCCTATAGACTATCTCATTGTTGCGTCCGGCGCTGGTATCTATTGCCGTGAAAGTAACATGCTTATCTATAATACCAGCCTTTCGACAACAGATACTGAGTTTATAGGAAAACAGTTAGTTAAACTCGGTTGTGATTTCATGGTTCATTTTCCCCTTCCTGATAATCATAGATTTCATTTTCATAAGAAAAATGACGTTAATCTTGACTATCAAAAAAGATTTGAAATTTATGAGGAGCATGCTTATCCTCTTGAAGAGTTATCAGAACTAGTGGATGGTAGTTCGCAATTTCTTATTGTTGATCTTCCCGATGGGCAAATATACGAGGATCTTTGCCGCATTTTTACCATGTATACTGTAATTAGAACTACATCTCCCATTGATCATAAGTCATCATGGATTGAGATATTTCCTCTTGAAACCGACAAGGGCAAGACTCTAAAGATACTCACGGAAAACTATGGTCTCGGCCCGGGGGACGTGCTTTCTATTGGTAATGATTTTAATGATGTCCATATGCTCAGGTGGGCAGAACAATCAAGGGTTGTTTCCAATGCTCATTCTGACCTGAAATCTGAGTTCAGAACAGTAAGCACCAATGATGAAGAGGGTTTTTCTGAGGCAGTGGCGGAGTGGCTGGAGGAAAGAGGCTGATGATTGCCATATTGGGTGCACTGAAAGAAGAATTGCAGGTTTTTGTCGGAAAGTCAGAAATTATCAGGATCG
>CBDVAD010000065.1:0-12090 GCA_965371875.1 uncultured bacterium | reverse complement strand
GTAATTATCTTTTCTATAAATCTATTAAGACTTTTGTTATATCAACCAGATTTATGTCAAAAAGTATTCAGAAAAAATATATCAGGAGAGAGGAAAATCCATTTTACTGGATAGTTTTAGATATAATATGTTCCTGGGATATAGAAAGCATACAGGATGAGATTTTTATACTTAAACGGAAACCTAAACGGATTACACTGGATTCGTGTTTACCTCTAATTAAACTGGTTTATACTCCGTTAATCAGACTCTCCAAGCTAAACATGAAAAATGATATTGAAGGTGCAATTAAATATGCTTACAGACTTTCAATAAAAGGACTTCATAAAAAGGACCTTCAGGGAGACAGACTACGCAAGTCGTATACCCTCGCAATTAGTGAAATAAACAATGTATTCAGAATAATTAAGTATAGGTTATATCCTCTGATTTTAATGTCTGTATCTGATAAAGCATATGACTACAATACTCTGTTTAAACTTAAAGGGCATGAAATTATAGATTTTCTGGATTTGAAAACTTCAGATCTGGTAATATCCTCAGGTACAAAGACTTCTCTACCAGACAGTGAAAATGGTATAGAACCTGAATTATCGGAAGATGAAATAATAGAAAACGAAGAGCTTGAGGATATTGGTGTATATCAGGGGATTTTGTTTCTTGACCTTATGTTTCCTGACGCAGGATGGACCCGGCTTGCAGAAAAACCGGATATGTATCCCTACTTTAAATCAATACTGAATTTGCCAAATGAAGTTTCGCTTATTTCTCCGGATGATTCTCTTCAGAAAATAATAATCCTACTGGCTCTTTTAAAAGATATGTTCTATGGGTTTAGCAACATTGAGTATGGTTTCTCCAGAGATTCCTATGGAAAGGTTATTGAGCTCCAGGAAATAATGGAGTCTCTGATAAAAAACTGGTATCTGTTTATAGATGAGTTGATTATTAAAAACTATCTGGGACCTCTGCATGAATACTGCAGACATCTGGAAAGAAGCACTGATTTTGCTGAAACAGATTATGCTAAAAGAATAGCATCGGATATTCTCTGGATAAAAAAGAAATATATATGTCCAAATATATCTCTCCATTTACCTAAAATTATGCAGCCCAGAAAAAAGACTGCAGTCCCAAAACTGTATGATTCTGTATCTCAACTTTTGGTTATTCTTGAAAGAATGGTTCTTGAAATATTCAGCAGGGGGGAAGTAGCCATAGAAACGATTGGAAATCCGGAGGATGAATCCCAATTTGAAATTGAAAACCATGTCTCCCGCAGGATTAAATCACTTTTGAAGGCTGATCGGAAAAAACTGACAAATGGAGATCTGATTCTTTATACTTACAAAACAGTTATGGTTTTAAACAATATAATGCAGTCTTCAGATCAGAGTGATGGTGGGGATAGTATATCAGGACTTTACAGGAGTGAAAGCTCCAGGGGGCATAAACCAATATACTCTGTAAGCTCTGATAATACTTTTTTTAGAATAAAAGATAAAAAAGTAAAAGCAAATATCAATCTGGAAGATGACACAGGTTCTACAGATTTAGTTACTGGCTTCTTTGGTAAAAATCAACTGTCAGGATATCTGCAGCAGTATATCTCGAACTGTAAAGATTCGGAGAATATGTTCAGTATAATTCATATAAATATTCTTGGATTTAACACTAATTTATCTGAAGACTCTGTTAAACTACTTGAAAGTGCTGGAAAAGCCATATCAGCTTCAATACGACTTCTAAAAGATATTCCATTTCGAACAGGACAGGATAATATCTATATTCTCCTACCTGAAACTGATTCTACAGCTGCATTGAAAATTACAGAACGTATATTTTTAAATGAATACTGTAAAAACAAATTATATATCGGGGTAACCCAATATAAATCAGGGATGGATGAAAATCAGATAATGACTATTCTGAAAAATACAATTTCCAAACAACTGCCTGCACCGGGGATCACCTATTATGACACAGAACGCGAAAAATATATCCAGCACACATCGTAATCATGTAAGGACAGCCACAAGGGTTTACATAGTAAACCCTTGTGGCTGTCCCTACGTATTGTCAATGATTCGAATCGGCCATCAAACACGATAATGCAATACAATAAAACTTAGACTTCGCACTTTCACTGCGTGACATTACAATAACCGGATGTGTTGTTCCCTGTATAAGACCTGCCAGTTCTGCACCTGCGAACAGCATTAGACCTTTGTAGAAAACATTACTTGCTTCCAGTGTTGGGAATATAAGTATATCTGCTTCTCCGTTTATAGGAGTAGGTACACCTTTTACTTCCACTGCATCTTTATCACATGAAAGGAATATGTCTAACGGTCCATCAATGGTACAATCGGGGATCTGTCCCCGCTGGCTCATTTTACAGATTACAGCGTCTGTAACAGTATTTGGTATTCCCGGATTTACTTTTTCGGTACAGCTTACAAGTGATACTTTAGGGTTTTCTATCCCCAGTTTATTTGCCATGGCAATAGAATAGTTTATCATTGCAGTTTTCTGTTTTATATCAGGGAATGGAATAACTGCAGGATCGGATATAAATAAAAGCTTATCGTACCTTGGAATATCAAGAGCACCTACGTAGCTCATTATGGCTCCGGTCGGTAAAAGTCCCTTCTCCTTATCCATAACAGCTTTTAGAAATTTATCTGTTCCCACGAGACCCTTCATAATAACATCCGCATCACCATTGCGAACCATTTTTACAGCATCTGTACAGGATGACACTGGATCTGAATTGTGCTGAATCTCAAATAAATCTGGATCGATACCCTTTTCAGTACAGACAGATTCTATAACAACCTTGTCACCGATCAGAACTGCATCAGCTATTCCTTCTTTTACAGCCTGGGCAATAGACTCTATGGTATAGGGATCCTGACCAAAAGCCACTGCAATTTTCTTTTTTGGCAGGGATTTAACCTTTTCTACAAGCTGATCCAGGCTTCTTAGAGCTTCCATTAAAGTATTTCCTTTATACAATCTGCCAGTCGTTTTATACCTGTATCAATTGTTTCTGTATTGGAATTTGTATAATTAAGACGAAAAGCATTTACATTGGTTTTATTTGTATAAAATGGATCTCCCGGAACAAAAGCTACATTCTTTTTAATTGCCAGGTCAAAAAGCTCCATTGAGCTAACTCCTTCAGGAAGTGTAACCCAAAGAAACATTCCACCTTCAGGATCTGTAAAATGCACTTCTTTTGGAAAGTAATTTTTTATAGCACTGATCATTGCTTTTTTCTGTGAGAAGTAGAGAGCTTTAATTTTTTCAATATGATCATCCAGACTGTAGTCATTTAAAAACTGATCCACAATTCGCTGACAAAAATAATTAGTGTGCAGATCGGATGCCTGCTTGGCTACCAGCAGTTTTTCCATTACCTTATCCGGTGCTACTATCCAGCCAAGTCTGAAAGAGGGAACAATTGTTTTTGAAACTGTTCCCAGCAGTATGGTATGGTCAGGAAGGAATTCCAAAAATGATTTTTTATTGCTTCCGGAAAATCTGAGTTCAGCATAAGGATTATCTTCAATCAGATAGATACCGGTTCCGGTAAGGGTAGCTGCAACCTCTTCTCTGTTTTTGTTAGTATAGGTGATTCCCGAGGGATTTTGAAAATTTGGAACTGTATAGATCATTTTGGGATTATTGGCCTCAAGAACAGATTTAAGCTTTTCAACATTCATTCCTCCATCCATAACAGGAACAGGCAGAAAATCAGCTTTATAGACACCAAAAGCCTGAATTGCACCCAGATATCCTGGTTCCTCTATTGCAACACTGTCGCCTTCGTTCAGAAATATCTTCCCCAGAAGATCCAGACCCTGCTGGGACCCATTTGTAATAAGTATATTATCTACAGAAATATCCAGAGAATAGAAGCTTTTATATCGCTTTGATATTATTTCTCTAAGTCCTTTGTATCCTTCTGAATTGCTGTACTGCAGCAGATCCGGACCGACTATATCAAAAACTCTGTCTGTTGCAATCTTAATATTTTCTATAGGAAACAAATCTCTGTTTGGCAGTCCTCCTGCAAAGGAGATGATCGATGGATCTGCGGAGACTTTAAGAATCTCCCTTATAAAAGATTTTGGAACATTGGATATTCTGTTTGAAAACACTGAATTTATCTCCTTGAAATTAAAGTTTCTTAAAGGACTATAACATTGAAATCCCGGGCATACAATCAAAGAATTTTGTTTTTTATATTTAAAAAAAAGACTACTTAATTGGTAATACTTGCTTTCCGGCACTTATGTTTGTAAATTAAAATAAACTGAAGAGGTAAATATGATAGCAGGAAATTTTTCATTTGGTGAAGTTGTTATTGACGGGAAACCATATAAAGAGGATATAATAATTGAAAATGGTGAGATCAGCCGCAGACACAAGGCTGTTTCAAGAATGAGTAAAAGCACTTATGGGCATACCCCATTAACTGTTTATGAGAATATTCCCTGGGATTGTGAAACTCTGATAATAGGTACCGGGATGAATGGTGGTCTGCCAATTACAGACGAGGTGTTTAAAACTGCTGAGGAATTATGTGTTAGGATTGTTCTCAAGAAAACAAAGGATGCATTGGAGCATCTTGGTGACGAAGATACGAATTTTGTTCTGCATCTTACCTGTTGATTTTGCCTGATTTTGGGAAATAGTACAAATGGCTGAACAATTTCAATTGAGAGAAGTATCCCTTTGTCCTGGCAGCACCATGGTGCATTATCCCGGAGAACATCGTATTGTAATTTAGATTAACGGTAAGAAGTATACAAAAATAGATTTTATACTTGTAAATCTGTCTATATAAAAGGTGGCATCATGAAAAAATAAGATCATTTTTTCGAAGCGGCTCGTCAATATTTAATGTATACACTTTCATTACCTGAACGAACGATACGTTCTCTGGCTGCCATCGCCGGTGGTACCACTACATTACTGACTGAGATGTTATTTCCTGAATCGTTAAGGAATACTACCATTTATAATGTTAGTTTTGGTATGATGCAGCGCTTTGTTGTTGAGCGGGTGGCTGGTATTGAAACTGAAATAGATGAGAATCAAAGAGAACTTGGTGACGATTATGTTCAAAGGAAAATGGCAGGAACTGCTCTGGAAGCAGCCGGACTACTGGCAATGAGATTCTCACCTCTGTGGGTATTTGCAATTGCCGGTGATGCTGCAGGGGGAAGTAAGGTTTTTCTTAACCGTCTTGTTGAACATCTTAAAGAAAATGAGATAATTTCCCATGAGACTAAGGCTGCAGAATTAGTTGATGTCCTTGAAGCAATACAGGATGCATCAAGTAAAAGTGCTACTTCAATAGACACTCCTCCACTCTCACGAAAGAAACTAATTGAATTGGCTGATGAAATGAAAGAGAGTTATATTAGAGTATTTAAGAGTACAACAAATCTGATTCCACGACTCGATACCATTTGGGAGAATATGGAACAGCTGTCTCATCGTGAAAAAATTTCTATTGAGCGATTGGGAGGTATAATAACTGTGGATGCCTTGTCCTTGACAAAAAAAGGGGTGGGGATGGTTTTTGAAACTGGTCGGACTGGAGTCGAATTATTTGATGAAAAGATCCTGGACAGCTACAGAAAGACTATAACGGCAGTTTCAGAAAAAGGAATTGATAAATATATGAGCTCCCACATGCAGCCGTTTATGAAGTCTGCAAAATCCCACTTTGACCCTGGTCAAAAAACCTGGTTAGAATCAAGATTTTCCTCTCTGCCTAAAAGTGAATACGAAGAATTATAAGAAATTTAGATTGTAAACCTTTAGGTTAATATGAGTCCGGGTCATAGTACCACTTGCAATCGGGACTGCATAATCAGAGATATTTATTCATGCAGCATAATTTATCATTTCCAATGAAGCACCCTGACGGACAGCTATATCCAGAATATTCATTAAATGATCAGTTACTTTTTCTGTTAACAGGTACTCCCCACAATTTGAACATACCTGGGCAGGAACAGATTTAATTACCACAACAGTAGTTCCACGTTCAAGAGTAACGGTTGTTGTACCTTCCTTATATATTCCCTCTTTGCAAATTACACAAGAAATCATCATTTCCTCCTCTTAAAATCCGGTTCCCATATATCTATGTCCGGTTGATAGGCCGAAATTATAATATACATATCAGCCAGTTCAGAAAATACAACATGAATTGGCCTGGAATTGGAAAACCCAAGATATAATTTGCTTGGATAGGGAGTGTCATCAGGATACTCCTTTATCATGGTTCCTCGGAAATCACAGCTCTTATTTCTGCTGAAGTAATCTGCCGTTCAGCCATTCTTATTACAGCATCTCTTGTAAGATGCAGCATCTTCATTAATTCCATGTTATCAGATAATTACCATTATAGAAACCTCTAAATTCATTCCTCCGTCCCCCATTGTTAATTGAGGAAAGTGATAAAGGATCTTTTTCTCCAACTACCAATTGGGTGTGTACAGAAAGAGATCTAAAAATAGACAATAATTTATAACGCACTGTCATAGTACTTGCGGCAGCCAAAGCATTGACAACATTTTTCCTTACCACTTTTCTTCTTAGAGCTTTATAACCACTATTTAGTATAGGAGATAAATCTTCCTTGATAAGTCAAATTTATATGATCTTAACCCGGCAAAGAAAGTGACCTCCTTTACCAGGATTGGATTATCTATTATTTTAGCACATATTTTCTAATCATCTCATGATTGTTTTTAAACGGGGGATATTTAACCGGAATATCAATTTTCATGCTTTTCTTTAATACCGATCGCATATGCGAAAAAGTATCAATTGAATATTTCCCATGATAATTCCCCATTCCGCTTCCGCCCTTGCCGCCAAAAGGAATATGGTGATTAAGTATTTGGGATATCGTATCATTTATACAGACACCTCCTGATGGAATAGCAGCAATGAGAGACTTAACAAACCTCTTATCTTCAGAGAAAATATAAAGTGCCAGGGGATTAGGATTCTTATCTGCAATATCAAGAATATTATCAATTGAGAAATAGGTAAGTACAGGCAAAACCGGTCCAAAAATTTCTTCTTTCATAATAGGATGATTCAAATCGTTGACCTCAATTAAAGTAGGCTCAATAAATAAAGAATTCTCATCCAATTTACCACCAATCAGCACTTCATCAGAACTAAACAGAGAAGAAATCCTGTTAAAGTGTTTTTGATTGATTATTCTTCCATAATCAGGATTTCCCTTAATATTAGTTCCCCAAAAGCGGATAATATTTTTTTGTACAGATTCAAGGAATTCCTCTTTGATTGATTCATGAACAACAAGATAATCCGGGGCTATACAAGTTTGGCCGTTATTCATAAATTTTCCAAACAGGATTCTCTTTACAGCTATCTCAATATTTACTTTTTTATCAATAATACAGGGACTCTTGCCTCCTAGCTCCAGTGTCACCGGTGTTAGATGTACTGCAGCCTTCCGCATAATAATCTTTCCCACAGCAGGGCTTCCTGTGAAGAATATTTTATCAAAAGGCTTCTCCTGCAGATATTCTACCACATCACGCCCTCCTTCAGTTACTGCAATATACTGTTCATCAAAAACATCTGAAATAATTGTATTTATGATTTTAGAGCATTCACTGCTTATTTCTGAAGGTTTTATAATTATAGTATTTCCCGCAGCGATGGCACCCGCAAGAGGACTTAATGTCAACTCGAAGGGATAGTTCCATGGACCTATAATTAAAATATTTCCAAATGGTTCCTTAATCTTATACCCTTTGGAAGGGAAATCCAGCAATGTACCATTGACTTTGGAGGGTTTTGTCCACTTCTTAAGATTTTTATAGAGAAGCATTATCTCCTTTATCACAGTTCCTATTTCAGCAGTGTAGGCCTCCATAGGGGGTTTCCCAAGATCCTTATTTAAAGCCTTTACTATTAATGATTCATTTTTTATTATTGACTGCTTCAATTTGAGAAGGGATCGTTTCCTGAAATCCAGATTTCGTGTTACTCCGGTATTGTAATAACTTTTTTGAGTAGCAAATAAGTTATTGATTGTTCCTTCCATAATATTCCCCCTGTTTATAATCAAAATATATTAGAGGATTACGGCATGTTCCTTGATCTATGATAAGATTTACATCTTTTCCAATTCTTTTTTTATCCGGCTCAGGCTTTCAGGTGTTATATTCAAATATGAAGCAATATCCTTCTGCTTCAATCGCCCATGCAAAACTGAAAATTCCTTTAGAAACCGTAGGTATCTTTCCGGGGCTCTCTCAAGAAGAAGACTGCTCTCTTTTTTTTCTTTCCTAAAATAAAGGTATTCAGCCGCTTTTCTGGCTACCTCTGCCCAATACCTGTTATTTTCAATATTTGAAATATAATTTTTATAATTAATTTGCAATATATGCGTGTCCTCAAGGGCCTCTATATAATAAGGGGACGGCAGCTGATATACAAAACTGGCATAAGATGATGCAAATTGATTTTCAAAAAAGAAATCCTTAATATGCTCATTCCCTTCATAATCAATATAAAAAAACCGGATTAGTCCTGAATAGATAAAATACAAATAGTTAGGGATATCCCCAGCCATACAGAGAAATTCATTTTTCCTGAATTGTCTGTATTCAAAAACATTATGTAGTAAATCTTCATCCATAGGTAAGTCGTAAAGTTCCTTACTAACCTGAATTAGCCTTTTAAAAATATTTTCTGTTTCCACGGCAGACCCTTACAGTTTAAATCACAGATTACTGATTATCTGATTTACAGAATATTATAAGAAAACCCATCAAGTATACCCTTTGGATACAGTTTGTACTTGATATATACATACATTCACGCTAGTATGTATCATAATGAGACGAATCAAAGAAGATGCTGACAAAACCCGGCAAACAATTTTAGATGCTGCATTGACAATTTTCAGCAGACAGGGCTACCATCCTGCCCGTCTGCAGGATATTGCCGAGGTCGCCAGTGTAACCCGGGGCGCAATCTACCATCACTTTGGGAGCAAAGCTGATCTATATATCACTCTTATAAGAGAAGCTTCAGAGCTGTTTAACGATGTAATCGCGAAGGCTATCGCTGGAGGCGGCACATTTCAAGAGGTTGGTAAACGTGTTTTGATCAACGCATGGACGTTTCTCGAAGAGGATCCTCATTTAACCAAGGTAGTAGAGCTTTTTACTTTTAAAACCGGATTTACTTCGGAACTGGATGAAATCAACAAACAGCGGGTTGAAGAATCTGAAACATTAGTAGCTTATATAGCCGGATTTATACATAAAGCTATTGAAAGGGGTGAACTACGCCCTGATCTTGACCCTGAGATTGTGGCACGGGCCTTTATTGCATGCCAGAATGGTATAATGAGTTTGTGGTTGACTAACCGGAATGCTTTTTCTCTTAAAGAAAGTGCACCTGCCCTGGCGGAGACTTTTTTTCGGGGTATCGAGGGAAAATAATTTTTTTGCTTATAATACATACATACTAGTTTGTATGATAAGAAATATATAGGAGTCTATATGAAAAACCGATTTACTTTATTAACCATTTTTATCTTACTTTTTATTTTTGTGAATATTTTTTCAATTTATGGACAGGAAGAACTAAACCGTAATAATTTGGAATCTTTTTTTGACACCCGGATTCCACTTCTAATGGAAAAGTATAGTCTGGTTGGTTATACCATGGGCTTTGGACTGGATGATGAGATTATTACAAGAGGGTACGGATTCAGCGATCTGGAAAAACAGATCATGATTGATCCTGAAAATACTTTATTCAGAGCTGGATCTATCTCCAAGCTTTTTACATGGACAGCGGTCATGCAGCTGGTAGAACAGGGGAAAATTGACCTTAATGCAGATATTAATAATTACTTAGGTGATCTGCAGATTCCTGATACTTATTCACAGCCGATTACTATGCTGCACCTGATGTCTCATACACCTGGATTTGAGGATATTCTAATAGGACTTTTTACAAAAGAGTGGAATCGTCAGGAGAGCCTTTACGAATCTCTTACAAAAAGAATACCGAAACGTATAAGACCTCCAGGTAAAGAGATTTCCTATTCAAATTACGGAACTATGCTGGCGGGTTATATTATAGAACAGATAAGCGGGGTTTCTTACGAAGAATATATTGAATATAATATTTTTATACCGTTATACATGAACAACTCTACATTCAGGCAGCCTGTTCCGGATAATATGAACAATCAACTAGCCCTGGGGTACTCATATTCACCGGAAGGCCATGAAATAATGGATTTTGAGATTGTACAGGGGGGGCCTGCAGGTAGTATTAGTATTACAGCTGAGGATATGATTAAGTTTTTCAATGCACATCTTGATATATCAAATCAGAAAGATATTTCAATTCTAAACTCTGAAACATTGAAAACAATGCATAAACCTCATTATCAACCGGACCCCCGCAGTTCCGGTTTTGCGCATGGCTTTTTTTATTCAGAACACAATAACTTTACAACTTTGACACATGGTGGAGATACCATCTATTTCCATAGTTATGGCGGCTTTATTCCCGAATACAATTTCTCATTTTTCTTCTCAAATAATACCAGTACAGGATCACTGGCTAATATGGAACTACAGTCTAATTTTTTAAATACTTTTTTCCCTGAACCCACAGGAAATAAACTCTCAGGTAATTATTCGGATACCAGTGATCTTCTAAAATTTGAAGGTACCTATCAAATTAACCGTCATTCAGAATCTGATTTTTCTAAATTAATGAAGTTAGGTATGGTCGTTACAGTGAAAATTTCACCAGATGGTGAATTAGATATAACTGATTTCACAAGATTAACAGGATCATATGTGGAGATTGACAAAAATATCTTTCAGGATGTGAATGGTACTAACAGGATGATCTTTTTTGAAAATGAGAAAGGTGAGGTTACCTCGGTTATGATGGATATTATACCTGCCTTTCTTTTTAACCGGATGAGTATTATAGAAAATCCTTTAGTACATTCTATAATCGTATTATTTCTCATACTATCTCTGATCTTTTGCTTTATTTCAGCTCCAACAGGAATAATTGCTCAATTTAAAAGGAAATATCATATAAATAGACTATCCTGGTTAGGCAGTACAAGCTCGTTGGTTTTAATTATCAGTTATTTCATATTCTTTACAGTTTTAATTTCCTTTTTATCAAATGATTTTATTTTTACTCTGCCAAATATAATGATAACAATTTTCCCTTATATTCTACTCATATTAACAATGAGTATGATCGCTTTCACAATTTTGGCCTGGCAAAAAAAATGGTGGCGTTTACCGGGACGGATTATCTATATGACTCTTACAATAAGTTCAGTTCTGTTTCAGTGCTTCTTGTTTATATGGAGGTTTTATTAGGAAACAGATTTTTTGGTACTAACTCATAAAAGAAATCTATAAAGGAGCAACAATGTTAGAAAAAGCAGAAAGTAATAAATTATCTAAATTTTTCATACTATCATACCTTATATTTTGGGTTGGTATAGCATTTATTGGGTTATTAATATTTCTAGGTGCCCCAGTATTAATTCAGGATATTATGAAGAATGTTACAGCCTGGACTCCAACATTTGTTGTATTATTACTTTTTAAGTCAATTTATCCAAATGTAAAATTTAAAGATTATTTGAAAAATAATTTTTCAAGTAAAATAAAGCCTCAATCTTTCATTATTTCATTACTAATACAGGTTTTAATTCTAAGCACAGTTGTGCTGTTGTTTTTGCTATTGTCCGGAACAAAGTTCAATTCATTGGAATTTATTACACTTCAAAGTGTAATTCCTGTATTTTTAATTAACTTAACAAGTGGCCCAATAGGGGAAGAGCTGGGATGGCGGGGATACGCATTAAATAAATTACAGGAAAAATATTCTCCGCTAATGGCATCGATTATTCTTGGGTTATTATGGGGATTTTGGCATATGCCGTTATGGTTTTTATCAGGATACACAGGACTACAACTTTTTTATTATATTATTGCATTTCTAATAGGTGTAATA
>CBDVAD010000064.1:0-12100 GCA_965371875.1 uncultured bacterium | reverse complement strand
ACATAAAGGGTAGAGCTAAAACTATGATGCTGGGTGCCAGCGGTGAAAATATCTACCCCGAAGCATTAGAGGCAATAATCAATAATTTCGATTTTGTGGAAGAATCAATAGTCTTTCAGGATGAAGGTAAAATTGTAGCCCTTGTTCATATTGATAAAGAAGCTTTAGCAGAATCATTCAAACAGATCAAAGAAGGAGCAAAGCATGCTTCTGATAATGTTGCAGAATACACAAAAGATCTGCTTAAAAAGGTTAACAAGCAGCTTAATGCATTTTCAAAAATTGCAAAACTCAGGCACGAAGAGGAGCCTTTTGAGAAAACTCCAAAGAAAACCATAAAGCGCTATCTGTATACAAAGTTTAAGAGGAAGGATTAGGATTTTTAAGATTCAAAGGATTCATAGGATTTTGAGATAGTCACTGTTAATGATCTCCTGAAATGTTAGAATCAATAAGCATTCTGTAAGCCATGTTGGCAAGTATCAGTCCAAATATACCAGGGAGGGTCGGCAGTGATCCAAGGACCCTCCTTTTTAATCCTCTGTCATACAGATCTTCCCCTGCTGTCTCATTTTCAGGATCGATATAGCTAAAATCAACACGCTCTGTAGAGTAGACACAGCTGATTCCCCTGCCAACCCTTCGGTTTCGAAGACGTTTTCGTACCTGTTTGGACAAAGGGCACCTGTGAGTATCGAAAATATCCCCGCTTTTTATTTTAGAGGGATCTGTCCTCAAGGCTGCCCCCATAGATGAAATTATTGGTATTTTATTGTTGTATGCAAATGTTAACAGTTCTATTTTAGGATTAAGAGAATCTATAGCATCAATGATCAGATCCAATGGTTGTTCCGTCAGTTTGTCAATTGTATCTTTATGTACAAACAGATTCATGGGAGAAACCAGACAATCCGGATTGATATCCTTAACTCTGGCCGCGGCAACATCTACCTTTGACAACCCAATAGTTGATTCAAGGGCAAATAACTGACGATTGATATTACTTCTGCTTACAGTATCAAAATCAGCCAATCGAATTGAACCAACTCCCAATCTTGCAATACCTTCAACAGCATAGCTCCCAACAGCACCCAGACCTGCTACAAGAATTGTCCTGGATTTAAGAATTTCCATATTATCACTGCCTATTAAGCGCTCTGTCCGTAAAAACCTTTCCATTTGCGTAAACTACCTTCTGAAACTGATTTGAATCCATATTTTTTATTTTTGCAGCGGTATAGTATAAGTTAACCAATTTCTTATTATAATTCGTAATTTGTATATTAATTGGAATGCCTTTATTATAGCTAAAGTCACTTTCTATTAGTACTTTTTCTATTGGTGTCGCCTTGAGGACCCCTCTCAGACTCTCCCCTCTATCTGACAAAAGAAAAGGAGAAAACGATATAAATACACCCATACCAGTCAAGTGCCTCATTGTCTCCATGGATCCGGAAAATGAGTGAACCATAATTGGAATCTTACTTCCTGTACCTTTGCCTGTATCTAAAACTATTTTATCCTGAAGTATCTCTAATAACGAACCCCAGGCCCTGACACAATGTATGGCAACCGGAAGACCAAGAGATACTGCCAGATCAAGCTGTGCTGCAAAAACATCCTGCTGATGGTCATATGAAGCTTTGGATGAGGATGCCCTGTCAAGACCGATCTCCCCTAATCCTGCACCATACTTTATAAGCAAGGAGTAAAGATTATCAAGCCAGTTCTCCGGAAGAGCATCCACATACCAGGGATGCACTCCATAAAAAGGAATAACTTCTTCAGGATATAATTTTACAAGGTCGTCTACCAGGTTCCAATCCAGGGGAGATGTACCATTACAGATAGACCTACTGCCCTTTCCAAGAAATGATTTTATTACCTCCCGACCAGGAAGATCTGCAAAGCAGGAATTCCATGGAATTGTCTGTAAATGGAGGTGAGCATCAAGTCTAGGTCGGGACGGTTCTTGTTGCAATAAGGTCTATTCCTGTATTATCAATATTTTTTAATATTATATCATCCCTTGCTATTGGTGTTTCAAGATGCATTTTATAAATTCTGTTTAAAAGAGAATCGATTATCCCCTTCGGGACAGTACCTGTTGTCATCACAGGAAGTCTACTAAGCCATGTAGATTTAATATCTATAGTGGCCGTAACTACCCGTCGGGGAGAAAGTATTTCTTCCTGTCCATAAACAACACCGCGCTGACATTTATTTCCGGAAACTGTAATATCACTATCACTCTCCCACTCCGCAGAAATTCTACAGCCCATAGGGCAGGAGATACATATCATATCTTTTTTCATATTATCTGTACCTCCAGGGTATTATCCTGCAGTTCAGATATATTTTCTACCTTTCCCTTTGGAATGGAAAAACTTATCATCTCTGAAGGTTGTATATGCTTAAGTTTTTTCCTTCCTATTTCCTTCCCATTAACTTTAGCAACAAGTTCTGCACTGTTTTTAACAATCATAGTCCGCAAAGAAAATTTGTTATCCCTGGCGGGTGAATAATAATTAGGAACAATATACTTTACATTTGCTCCTGGCATAGTTTTGTATTGGTCTCCAGGCTTTTTATTATCAAGATAATCAGCCACATAGCCACCGCATCTGGCAGATTCCTCTGTGACAAAATCTACAAGGTCGTGAACATGAAGTATATTTCCACATGCAAAAACACCATCGTTTCCTGTCATCAACTGTCCGTCTACTATAGGTCCATTAGTCTCCGGATTAATTGAGATGCCAATCTTCTGTGCCAGCTCATTATCCGGAACCAGTCCAACAGCAAGAAGAAGAGAATCACATTTTATATTAAAACTTTTATCTCTCTGCTCGACACCATTTTCCAGAGGAATAACATCTATGGATTCAACACGGTCCTTTCCATGTATCTCTCCTACCACATGAGAAAGATAGAGTGGAATATTAAAGTCATTAAGACACTGAACAATATTTCTGGTAAGCCCTGCAGGATAAGGTTGGATTTCAATGACAGCCTTTACATCAGCTCCAACCCAGGTCATTCTTCTTGCCATAATAAGACCGATATCTCCGGAACCAACTATTACACATTCCTTACCAGGAATAAATCCATCCATATTAACAAGACGCTGGGCCAGTCCTGCAGTAAACACCCCGGATGGTCTTGTTCCCGGCGTACCTATACTGCCTCTGTTTCGCTCTCTGCATCCATTTGCAAAAACAACTGTTTTAACAGAAAACTTAACCATACCGGTTTTTCCGGACAATCCATATGCAGCCATTCCTTCATCTGTGTGCTCAATATCCATTACTGTCATATCCAGAAAAACTTCAATATTTGAAGAATCAACCATATCTATAAATCGTTCCGCATAGGCTGGCCCTGAAAGCTCTTCCTTAAAATAGTGGAGCCCAAAACCATTATGAATACACTGATTAAGAATCCCCCCCATAGAGTTTTCTCTTTCTACTACTGCAACCGAGAAGCCTCTCTTTACAATTTCCAAAGCTGCCGCCATCCCGGCAGAACCTCCACCTATAACAAGGGTGTCAAATTTTATTTCTTTCATTCCACATTCCCGTAACTGTTCACATTAAGATCCCCAATCCTATCCTCCAGGAGCCAGGAAGCTTTACCTCTTTTTGTAATATCTTCATAACTTAAATCAGTTTCTCTCTGTATAATCTTTATAATTCTATCGGTGCAGAAACCTCCCTGGCATCTGCCCATCTGGGCCCTGGTATAAAATTTAATACCGTCAAGGGTGGTGTGCCCATGTCTGACTGCTGCTACAATTTCCGCCTCGCTTACAGACTCACATCGACAGACTATTTCTCCAAAAGCAGGATCAATTTTAAGAAGATCATCTGCTTCCTCAGGTGATATAGATCTCATTCTGGGCAGTTCCGGTATTGTTGGTTCATAGGAAGATTTTTCTGTAAGTACAAGGCCGTCTTTTTTTATAAGATCTTTTACGAATTCCGCAATAGCCGGAACAGCAGTCAATCCGGGAGACTGTATTCCAGCAACCTGTATAAAATGGGGCTGTTTATCGGAAATATCTATATAAAAATCACCACTTTCAAGAACCGGCCGCAACCCTGTAAAACTTGTAATAATATCCCTTTGAGAAATTGAAGGTACCATTCTTCTGGCATTACTGAATACCATATTCAGGTTTTTGGATGTAGTGGATACGTCTTCTTTACTATCCTGGGGAATAGCTGTAGGCCCAAGCATAGTGGTACCCTCTACTGTTGGAATAACCAGAATACCCTTTGAAACGTGGTCAGGAACAGGAAAAATAACATGTTCCGTTCTTGCTGCAGAATTACGATCCAACAGAAACTCTTCCCCCTTCCTGGGAGTTATTTTAAAATCCTCTGCATTAAATATCCTGGAAACCTCATCTGCAAAGAGTCCTGAAGCATTCACAATCCACTGACTGTTTATAGAATTACCATTTTCTGAAAAAACCGTATATCCGTCCTGATTATGTTCTGCAGAAACAACCTTGAATTCAGTAAACAATTTTACTCCATTTTTCAAAGCAGACTCTACCAGAGAAAACACAAAGCGATAGGGCTCAATTATACCTCCAGCCGGTGCATAGAGCCCCCCTACAACATCATCATTAAGCTTTGGCTCAAGGGCAAGCATCCGGCTTCTGTTACACATCTCGATACCAACGGCCTTGTTGTTTATACCGTTCATATAGAGCTGTTCCACGGTCTTCATCTCTTCTACAGAGAAAGCGGCTACAATGATTCCACATCTTCGGAATGGAAAGTGAAGTTCCTGTTCCAGCTGATCGAACATCCTGTTTCCCTGGACCTCGAGTTTCGATTTAAGATACTCTGATCCATGGTGGAACCCTCCGTGAATGATGCCGGAGTTGGCCTTGGATACTCCAAAAGAGACATCACACTCCTTTTCCAGAAGTGCTGTCTTAAGATTATATGAGGAGAGCTTCCTGGCTATAGCGGCACCAACAACTCCTGCGCCAATAATTGCAATATCAAATGTTTCTTTGCTCATGCTGTATTCTTTCATATCCAGTGACTGAAAGTCAATTGTTCTTTTATGGTTTTTTTTGTTCTATTTTGTCCTTTTAAAGTAAAATCAGTATCATTATTACAAAAAAATTTGACAACCCATTTTAATTCCATATCATTATAGTAAGCAATTTTTTAATGAATTTTTCCGGAGAGCTTAATTGAGGGGACAGCCTGAATTATGAATGGTAAGAACAGAAAAACACCTAAAAGTATACTCATCTCTTTAATGCTAATGAAGTATACCTGGTTGATCGTTCTAATATGGACATTGATAATAGCTCTATTATTAGTAAGAGACCTCAATTTCATAAACCATGAAAATCAAAATCTTGCGATTAGAGAAGCACGGGCTCATTTTAAAAAGGATGAGGCCTTTCGGTTCTGGGCTGCAACACATGGTGGATTTTATGTTCCTGTCACTGAACGTACCCATCCAAACCCTTACCTGAGCCATATACCTGAACGTGATCTCGAAACTCCAACGGGTAAACAGTTAACATTAATGAATCCTGCCTGGGCAGTACGGCAGATGAATGAAGATTTTGCTGAAACTAATGGAGTAACCGGGCATATTACCAGCTTACTGCCTTTACGTCCGGAAAACAGTCCCGATAATTGGGAGAGGCAGGCCCTTGAGTCTTTTGAAAAAGGAGAGTCAGAAGCCCTTGAGTTCACAGATATTGATGGTCAACCGTTTTTACGACTGATGAAACCTCTGATAACCAGGGAAGGGTGTCTCAAATGTCATGCACACCAGGGTTATGAAGTGGGAGATGTACGCGGAGGAGTCAGTGTTTCTGCACCATTAGCTTCATATTCGGTAGAAAAAAATCAGCATAAAGTAAATTCATTTATGACATCTACATTGATCTGGTTAGTTGGATTTTGTTCGATTATCCTGGGCTCAATTGTTATCATTAAAAAAAACACTTCCAGGGAACAGGCAGAAAAAGAGATAAAACACCAGCTGACAGAAAAAGAGATTATTCTTAAAGAAGTTCATCACAGGATTAAAAACAATATTGCTTCTATTGGGAGTCTTCTGTCATTACAGTTACAATCACTTTCCAATCCTGAAGCTATTTCTGCCCTTCAGGATGCAGTAGGGAGGGTTAACAGTATGCAAATACTCTATGAAAAGCTGTTACCTACTGATGATTACCAGATTACATCACTCAAAGAGTATCTGAACAATCTTATCGATGAAATTGTCCGTCTGTTTCCAGCAAATATCAATATTACAGTTGAAAAACGGATTGATGATATCCAACTGGAACCCAATCGGTTGTTTCTTATAGGAATTATTGTAAATGAGCTTATGACAAACACAATTAAGTATGGTTTTACAGGGAGAGATTCCGGCTCAATACAGATTACAGTTAAAGAGGATAATAAGAATGTGATCCTCACAATACACGATAACGGTATTGGTCTACCCGAAGAATTTGACATAAATAAACAAAAAGGGTTTGGCCTTATGCTTATTAAGATGCTTAGTAATCAGCTGATGGGAGGATTTACTATTAATGATGACGATGGAACCATGAGCACTCTGGAATTTCAGTTATAACACTCAGACCTTATCCTAAAAAATATACTGCCTATTTACTATCCTTAATGTTTGTTGTAAAAAATAAGGTATCTGTCAAAA
The DNA here is from genome assembly GCA_965371875.1 of uncultured bacterium. Taxonomy (GTDB): domain Bacteria; phylum Spirochaetota; class Spirochaetia; order B11-G9; family B11-G9; genus JAJRQE01. Next base: position 5,392 of record CBDVAD010000064.1, on the reverse strand, counting down.
GCGTATAGAACAGGAGTTAAAAATGACAATTCTTATAACAGGTGGAGCAGGCTATATTGGAAGCCATACAATAGTAGAACTTTATAAAGCAAATCACGAAGTAATAGTTGTCGATAATCTAAGTAACAGCAGCAGAGAATCTATAAAAAGAGTGGAAGAAATTACAGGTAAATCTGTTAAGTTCTATGAAGAAAATATTCTTGAAAAAGATAAGCTGCAGCAAATTTTTAAAACCAATAAAATCGATACCGTTATCCACTTTGCAGCCTTCAAGGCTGTAGGAGAATCTGTATCCAACCCTCTAAAGTACTACCATAATAATATTGCCGGAACCGTTAGTCTGCTGGAAGTAATGTCTGAATACAATGTAAAAAATATTGTATTCAGCAGTTCGGCAACTGTTTACGGTGATCCTGTATCTGTGCCTATTGATGAGAGTTTTGCTCTTAGTGTCACTAACCCCTATGGTCGGACAAAGCTGATGATGGAGGAGATCCTTGAGGATGTTTACAGAGCAGATAATAGCTGGAATATCGTTATCCTCAGATACTTCAATCCAGTAGGCGCCCATAAAAGCGGACGAATTGGTGAGGATCCAAATGGTTTACCCAATAATCTTATGCCCTACATCAGTCAGGTAGCAGTCGGTAAGTTAAATGAACTTTCTGTCTTTGGAGACGACTATCCAACAGTAGATGGTACAGGTGTCCGGGATTATATCCACGTAGTAGACCTTGCCTATGGACATGTAATGGCCCTTAAAAAAATCGAGGATAGGTCAGGATTAAATATCTATAATCTTGGAACAGGAAAAGGGTACAGTGTACTAGAAACCCTCCATGCATTCGAGAAAGCCTGTGGAAAAAAACTTAAATATAGAGTTGCACCAAGAAGAGCCGGGGATATTGCGACCTGTTATGCACTCCCGGATAAGGCAGAAAAAGAGTTAGGCTGGAAGGCAGAAAGAGAAATGGATGAAATGTGTGAGGATGCATGGCGCTGGCAGACAAGTAATCCAAATGGTTACAACAGTGGAAAGTAAGTCACCACCAAAAGTCTATAAAGAAAGTTTTAAAATACATACATATGAAGTTGATATTCATAACAGACTTACCATCCAGGCATTGGCTCAGTTTCTTCAGGAAGCCGCGACAAACCATGCGGCATTACTGGGTTTTGGTGTTGAATACCTTCTAAAAAACAACAGAACCTGGGTTCTCAGCCGTTTATCAATAGAAATTGATGAATTTATTCCACTGGGTGAGGTAATAACCATTAAAACCTGGCCTGCAGATACTGAAAAACTATTTTTTATAAGAGATTTTGAAATTACAAATAGTAATGGTAAAATTATAGGTTCTGCTACCAGTTACTGGATATTTATTGACACTGAAAAAGGACGCCCTGTTCATCCTTCAAAAAATGAAATAGTCTTTGATTATAAAGATTTACAAAGAGGTTTTAATCGGCAGTTGACTAAACTCCCCGCTCCTGAAACTACTCTTCCTTCAAAGTTATTCCATGTACGATACAGTGATCTCGATTTAAACAACCATGTAAATAATATTAAGTATATTGAATGGGGAATGGAAGGAGTTGATCCTGATTACAGGAAAAACAACATCCCTTTTTTACTTGAAATCAACTTTTTATCTGAGGCTAAGTATGGTGATGAAGCAGGACTTTCAATGGAGAAAAGATCATCAGGGAATTTCCTTCATGCTCTTTTTATTGATGACACCGAGATATGCAGAATAAAATCTGTTTGGAAGGCCACGTAAGGGCACGGCGCACCGTGCCCCAACAAGTGTATTTAAAGTGGTTATACCAATTTTTTACGAATCGCTGCAGATACATATTCTCCTGCAAGGACAACAACAAATATTGATATAAGAATCATACTTACATTCTGCCATCTGAACAGGTTCATTGAACTGGTAAGTAAAATACCAATACCTCCGGCTCCAACAAGTCCAATAACAGATGATTGCCTAATATTGATATCCCAGCGAAATATAGATGTACCAATTATTATAGGCATAATCTGAGGTAATACCCCGTAGATAAAAACCTTTGCACCATTTGCACCGGTAGCTCTCATAGCTTCAACCTGTCCATGATCAATCTCTTCAATTGATTCAGAAACCAGCTTTGCCATAAATCCCAATGATCTCATAGTAAGAGCTGCTACTCCTGCAACAACACCAGGACCAAAAAATACAACAAATATAAGTCCCCAGACAAGTTCATTAACAGACCGGCTGGTTACAATAATAACTCTTGCCACAGCCTGTACTATAGGGTGAGGTGTGGTATTTCTTGCATTTAATACTGCAAGAGGGAAAGAGAGGATAACTGCAAAAATAGTACTTAATGTTGCAATATTTATTGTCTCTATCATAGATGGAATAATTGCTTTCAAAAAAACTACATTGGGAGGCGTCATTCTGTTTAACAAATCTGCTGCCTGAGTAGGGGCATCGGCTACAAAGGGCCAGTAAATATCGATGCTCCTTGTAGCCCATATAAAAATTATGAGAAGTACAAACTCTATACCGTAACGCTCAAGTGACTGCTTCCTGGAAAACCGCTTCCAGATAGTTGGGTTTATTTCTGTCATTGTAGTCTGCTCCTCACTTTGCTGCTGATGAATTCCATTACAAGAACAATAGCAATAATCGCTATCAATATAGCCAGAGCAGTATCATACTCATATCGATGAAAAGCATTAAACAATGCACCGCCAATACCACCAGCACCAACAATACCAATAATTGTTGAGGCACGTAAATTAATGTCGAGTAAATATATACTTAAACCAACATACCTGGGTAAAACCTGGGGAGCAACTCCATAAAGTTGAACCTTAAACCAGTTGGCTCCCGTTGCACGAACGGCTTCCACCTGGCCTTTATCTATATTCTCAATAGCCTCTGCAAGAAGTTTTCCCATAAACCCAAGAGAAGTAAAAGCCAGGGTTAATATTCCTGGAAATGGTCCAAAACCAAAGGCTTTAACAAACATAATTGCCACAAGTATGGGTGGGAAAGAACGGGCCATGACAATAAAGGCCCTGGCTATAACATAAACAAACCTGGTTGAAATATTTGCAGCAGCAGCAAGAGACAATGGTATTGTCAGTAAAATACTGACAGTTGTTGCAATAATAGCCATCTGCAAACTTTCAAATACACCCTTATAGATCATTGTCCACCTGGAATAATCCGGTGGAAACATCCTCTGAAAAAAGTCTACAGCCCTGGGCCATCCACTCTTCATTCTTGCAAAATTAAAATTCATATCGTTCAGTGCATAGATCAGATAGGCTGCACTTACTAAAATAATGATCCATCGAAGCCAGGGATTCTTAATAAAATGATCACGCTTCCAGACGGTAGCTGTTGAGGTAGTACTCACCTTACTCCTCCTCGTCTTCGACTTTTCTAATTGTCTTTGACCAGTCTTCCTCACCGTAAATCCTGGTAAGTGTCTCCGCAGTAACTTTGGATGGAGGTCCGTCAAACACAATTACACCATCAGTCATTCCAATTATCCTGTCAGCATAGTCCTGACCAAGCTTTACATCATGAATGTTAATAATGGCAGGAATTCCCTTCTCTATTGCAAGATCTTTTATTAATTTCATAATAACCATTGCAGTTTTTGGGTCGAGTCCACTGGTAGGTTCATCTACAAGAAGTATTTTGGGGTGCTGAATCAGTGCTCGTACTATTCCGACACGCTGGCGCTGCCCTCCTGAGAGGGCATCAGCGCGCTGGTTATGATATCCTTTTAACCCTACTCTTTCGAGCAGGGAAAAGGCTTCATCCACAGCATCCTGTGGAAAGCGTCGGAACATGGCATGAAAAAGACCAACATACCCCAGACGACCGGAGAGAACATTTTCCATTACAGTAAGACGCTCTATTAGATTGTACTCCTGAAATATCATTCCCATCTGTCTTCTGGCTTTATGAAGGTCCTTACCCTTTAAACCGGTTATCTCCAGATCATCAAGATAGACTTCACCGCTGGAAGGTTCTACGAGTCGATTAATACATCGAATCAATGTACTTTTCCCCGCACCTGATGGTCCAAAAATAGCAACAATTTGTGGTTTATCAATATCCAGGGAACACCCTTTCAGTGCATGCTGCCCGGTAGGATAGGTTTTATCCAGGTTCTTAACGCTAAACATATATTTATCTATCTCCTAAAGATTATCAAAGGTATACTTTGTATTATTAAACTCCTGGATAGTTCTTATAGGAGCCCAGTATTCTTCATAGCTTACAGGAATAAAACCATCAACAGCGGAGAACTCTTCACCTAATGGTGTTCCGGCAAATGGATAGGTCATAAAAGCTTTTTCAATATTTGCTTTAAGTTCTTCAGAAAGATCATGGGAATAACCAAATGATGTTGTAGGAAAGTAAGCGCTGTTGAATACAACACGCATTTTATCCATACTTACAACATCCCTGTCTACCATTCTGTCAAGAACGGATGATGCAATAGCTGCAGCTTCATAGTCTCCATTAAAGACACCAAGAATACTTGAATCATGGCCACCGGAAAAAACTATTTCATAGTCTTCACCAGGTACAATTCCTTCCCCGGGGAAAAGTGCACGTGGAGCCATATTTCCGGAATTTGAAGATTCCTCAGTATGAGCAACTGTTTTTCCCTTAAGATCAGCAATTGTCTGAATATCACTATCCATAGGAACAATTATCTGCAGTCTGTAACCATAATTTCCATCAGTAGTTCCCATTATGGAAAAGGGAACATAACCAGCCAGGTTTACTGCAAAACAAGTAGGTCCTGTAGAAATACCTGCAATATGCAGTCTGCCTGATCTCATTGCTTCAATTTCTGCAGCATAGGACTGTGTTGTGTAGTAACGAACTTCTTTTCCGGTTACCTTTGCAATGTGGTCCAGGAAGGGCTGAAACATATCAACGTAAACAGCTGGATCTTCCAGTGGTGTGTAGGTAAAGAAGAGAACATCAGGATCTTTGATGTTTGCTTCATTCTTTGGTTCATCTGCAACAAGGTCTCCGTTTTCGTCACAGTATCCAACGTCAAGCAGACCTCTGCTTGTACATTCCGGTTCTGTTGTATCGACATCTTTCTGTCCGGCAGCAAATGCTGCTCCTGCTACAACAAGCAGTACTACGAGAATAAGTAGTAATTTTTTCATTTCTTTCTCCTTTTGTTTTTTTTATATTAAAACCGCGTAGGGGCGAACGGCCGTTCGCCCCTACCGCGGGTCAATATCCTCTTTTTGTAAGAATCGTTCTGACAATCTCCCTGAATCCGTCGCCGGAGTCCAAAGATGACTTATAGGCAGGGTAATGCTCCATCCTGCCCAGAAAATTAACAATATTAT
>CBDVAD010000063.1:0-12116 GCA_965371875.1 uncultured bacterium | reverse complement strand
AAATAACAATCATCATACTGAAAAATGCGGTAGGAAGAAAAAGGGCAAGAATATAACCATTTGTAAAATTAAACTGCAATATTACTGAAGTATAAAATATAAATACAAGATAAAATGAGATCAATAAATAAATATATTGATAATTTCGTTTTTTATTTTGAAACAGGGGTTTGAACATGAGAATTGAAAATATATAAATTAGTATAAGTAGTAAGAAAACAGCAAAAATTTGTCTTATATTTAAATATTTTATCCTTGAATTTAAAACTATGGCTTTTTCCATATCCTGTGCAGTAACAATAAAACCACTTCGTATAATATGATCTCCGGAATGAACTTCTTTCACTACCGGATCTATTCCATTTTTTATTTTGTCATAATTAATTTCAGTCTGTATTTCATCGAAAAATACATTCTCTTTTATGAATCTATTAACAATAAGATGAATAGCATACTTATCTGTATCTCCAATCTTCCTGAATATAAGTTTTTCTTCAACTATGCTATCAATATCATTTATAGTCAAAATATCATCTAAATCAATTAAACTATATTGTTTCCGACCGCTTTTCCATCGCCATATCTGTATTTTTCCTCCATCATTCACGGAGAGAATATCCGGAATTTCCACAACACCCTCATCCAGTATATCTTCAAGTAAATCAGAAGCTGCAGGGATTACAATATAAGGATCAACTGCCTCCAAAAGAAATTGTATTTCTTCCGAATCAAATAATTTAGATAATTCTATACTTAATTCAGATCTTACGTTTTTATCAGGGGATTCTGTATATTCAAGATATTTTTGTGAAAAAATATAAAAATCACCGAGTACAATATTTATTTCCTCATTATCCAACTCGAAAACAGGAAAAATTTTAGATAACTGTTCAGTGATTAGTTCATCTGTTGCTCTACTGTCAGTATATGAATAATTATGATCAGCAACCAAATCCCTGGGTGCAACCTTTCCTTCTTCAAAACCTTCCAGTTTAAAGCCTGAAAACAGCATACCATAGTGATTAGAAATTATTATCATAATAAAAACTGCTATAAATGAGAGAATAATGACAATTGCTGCTCTCTTATGATCTTTTATAAATGTATGATCTAATTTCACCACTATAATTTCCCTTCATTCTCATAAGCATTAACAATTTCCTTAACCAATGAACTTCTAACAATATCATTGGCACCAAAATAGGAAAATTGTATATCTTTTACATCTTTTAAGACATCAATACTATGAATCAATCCGGATTTTTTCCTTGAGGGCAGATCTATCTGGGTAATGTCTCCAGTTATAATTGCCTTTGAACCTTCACCCAGTCTTGTCAGGAACATTTTCATCTGTTCTTTTGTTGTATTTTGTGCCTCATCAAGTACAATATAACTATCCTTCAAGCTTCTCCCTCTCATATATGCAAGAGGTGCTATTTCAATAATTCGATTTTCTTCAAGTTTTTTAATTGTACTGAAAGGGATCAAAGAATCAATTGCATCATATAAAGGCCTTAGATAAGGACTTATTTTTTGATTTAAATCACCAGGTAAAAAGCCAAGACTCTCACCTGCTTCCACAACCGGTCTGGTAAGAATGAGTTTTCTTTTTTTCTTTTCAAGAATTTCCATCAGCGCATGAGCAATTGCAAGATATGTCTTTCCTGTACCAGCAGGACCAATCGCGAATACAATATCATACTTAAACATTCCATCAATATAGAGTGCCTGATTATGGTTCCTGGGGAAGACCTTCGGACTTCTGGGCAATGAAATATGAAGATCCTTTAAAAGGTCAGTTTTAGCTTCATTATTATTTATAATTGACTCATATAATGTAGATATCAGCTGAGGATCCGGACTATGCCCGATCTTATAGTGCTCTATAAGATTATCAATTAATTTCCTAAAAATATCCTGTTTTTCAGAATCACCGGAATCAAGTATAATTTCATTACCTCTGGTGAAAATCTGTATCCCCATAGAATTCTGTATTGCCATTGTATTCAAATCATTTGGTCCGCAAATTTCCTGGAGAACTTTCCGATTTTCAAAAGCAATTGTAAAATTATTACTCAAATTATCTCCCTAAGCTTAAGTTTAGCTATCATTTAAATAAAACGTCAAGTCTATTTTACTTAAAATCTATTTCATTTTCAGAATAACTTATATTTTTCTTAATTTCCGGTACAGGTTTCCAGATTACAAAAATACTAAATTCTGATTTCCACTGATATTTTTTTATATTACCTACAGATATAGGATCAAGTAGTCCTGTATACTTAAAATTAAGATCCCAATCACTCAAATGGTGAACTGCACTCAGACTAAGAGATTCAATATTAAAGTTTGAATTTATTCTGTCATCTGGATTAAAGAAAGAATTATCCCACTCAAAGAAATTAAATGACCTTATAAGATCAGCAAAAGGATTCAAGACAGGCAGCCCCATTTCATTCGCAAAGCCAGGAATATATCTATACATTGCCCGGTTGACTGAAGTTGATTCAAAAGTCAGTTCAAGGAATTCAGCTATATCCAGGGTAAATTTGGGGCTGAAGCTCAATGCTGTATCTGTGTATTTCAGTAAATTCATAGTCCAGGATGAATTAATGTCCACGGATAGTCTTATTCGATTTTTCCAGAAAGGGTCAGGCTTATAGCTGTAATTCACCCCAGATGATGCCTGGGATGGCTGTAGACGGCTGTCAGAGTCCTGATACCATCCAGGAGACGGCTCATCAACGGTCAACTCATCTACTGTTACAAAATGATATCCTTTTGTATCTTCCGCAAGAAAATTAAGGGAAAAGAACCATAAATTTAGATCAGTATATAATTTTTGTAAATTCCAGTTGTATAAATTCATATCTAAATTTTGTTTAAAAGTGATATTTGATTCCATTTTATCAATAAAAAGCTCTGTCCGACCAAAATTATTTGATAATTCTTCAACATCAATCGATATTGTTTGTTTTAAATAATCTTTGTCAAAGAAGGAATACTTGAGATACCCTTCATATGGATCATTTGACCAGTAATTATCCGGTAAGGATTCAACATATCTAAATCCTGTTTTGAGACTTGCTGTAAAGTGGTCTGAAGACAAGATAATTTCCGGATATAGTTCAGGATTTTTAGGTGGAAGTATTGTATCCAGCTTGAATATTTGATAATTATTGGAATCGAAGTATTTAAGCTCCATATCAGCACTATGAGTACTTATACTGCCTTTATTCCATCTAAAGTAATCATCTATAAAATTATTGTAATAATATCGATTGTAGAGAGTTGTATTAAGACTATATGTAAAAGTAGATTCGCTTAGAAATTTATTTTTAATAAATGGTTTACTGATAACTTTGACATTATTAGTGACTTTATAATTTGTTGCATTATCATCCTGATCCAAATATGAATTCCATAATACGTCTTCCATTTCATATCGATTGAAATGCAATTTAGAATTCATTGAAAAATTCAAGATATTACTTAATGTTAAAAATGAATCATTTATATTAAAGGAATAATCCAGCAGGGAGGTCGTCGTTGTGGACAAAATGGAATAATCTGGCTTAAAGTTTATTTCATCAGGAGCCCCGGGAACATCTGAACTGAAAATTGTATTTACCAATAAGGATGGTGATATTGAATACATAAGTTTATTGGTGAAAAAACTATTTACACTACTAATTTCAAGAGGAATATACTCCAGTAATTCAGGATCAATTAATAAGTCAGAATCAACCAAAGGTTGATCAAATTTTTCGACCGACCAGGGATCTTTAAGGAATTCATATTCCCCAATTACTAATTGTTCAGTAATTTCACCAGAATTAATCTCCTGTGATTTAAATATTGTTCCTGAAATTGATCCTGATATATCCGGTAAAATTAGACTTGTTGGATAAAAGAATGATAACGAATCTTCAAGTTCATACGGATAGTGAATGTCATCAAATAAATCCTGATCGGGATGATCCAGAACTGCACTTTGCCAGTTAAGACTTATATTTATTTTATTCAGAGAAATATTTTCAACTATAGGAGATAATGATTCAAAAGAGGGAGTAAGACTCCCAGCCAAAATCCAAACAAGTGATGTGATTTCATTCTCCTCAACAACTGATTCTTCATCATTAGTATTTAGAAACTGAGCCCATTTGAGACCTTCTTCCCTATTCATAAAATGTGATCTGAATTTACTATCAGAATACAATGGTAAATCAAGATTTATACTCATCCAATCGTTCTTAACAGAAAAATCGATATCAAAAGCGAATCGAAATGGAAACTGCTGATTATATAAATACGATCCTTCATAATCTGAAATATAGTTTCCTGAAGAATCTGTTCTAAATGGAGTATATATATTACTATTAAAATAAAGGTATCTGCTAAAAGCAATTGCCGAAAAAATATTAAAACTTTTTCTTGAATATAAATCTACAAGCAACTTAAGACTGGAACCCGTACTGTAGGACCAGGATTCAGTATCAATATCCCGTTTACTGGAGGTTAAAAACAAACCATTACGTATTTTTTCTACTGAGTTTTCATTATCACTTTTTAAAAATGAAAATGTATCAATATCTTTATCATCCTTTATACCTATAAGATATGTTGTAGTATTAATAAAATAACCTTCAATTTCTTTATACCCTACAACAGGATTAAAAAGAAGTTCATCTCCTGGAAGAAAAAAGAAAGGGAAATAAAATACTGGTATCCGGCCAACATATAATACAGCATTTTTTATTGCCCATTCTCCAGGCCTTAAAACCCAAATTTTATCCGCATCGATACGATAGTAAGGTTCTTTTTTTGTACTTGAAGTAATACTACCCTTATTCAGGATTATCTGATCTGAACTACTACGGTAAATATAGTCACCGGAAAAGAAAAATGGAACTTCCTCAGTACTGGACAACTCCTCATATTCAATCTTGCGGCTATTTTCACTAACACCTTCAAAGAAGATACCCTCCCATGTTTCAATTTCAAAAACCAGGCTTTCTCCATGAAAATATTCGCTATTATCTTCTCTGATTATTTCATATTCAATATTTCCATATGCACTTATTGTTTTTTCTGTCTGATTAAATACAATCTTATCTGCCTTTATCTTATGCGAAGTATTATTCTCAGGATCTACCATTTCAAGGAGCACTTCACCTTTAAGTATTACATAATCCTGATCGATAGTTATATCATTTATATAATTCAGTTCTCTGGCTGATTGTATAATAATTGACCTTGTAGTTTCTGCATGGTTATTCTCAATTTCAGGTTTAATATCATAGTATGTAAATAATTTATCTCTTATTTCCTCAATACTTCCTGTTGATTCAATACCCAGCCTGTTAACCCAAATTACAAGATCATAGTAACTTGATGTTTCTATATCCAAAATAAGTGTATTCTTACCAAGAACATCTTCCTCTGAATATAAATTTCCTGTAATTATACAAAATAATAATAAAAATAGTATTAAAACCAGTATAGAAGAATATTTCTTCAATATTCATCTCTCTTTAAAAAATATCCTGTATGGGACTTTGAACATCCTCCAATTATCTCCGGCGTACCGGTAGCAATAACCTCTCCGCCATTAATACCACCTTCAGGACCAAGGTCTATTATATGATCAGCTTGTTTAATAACATCAAGATTATGCTCAATCAATGCAATAGTATTCCCTTTATCCACTAATGCCTGCAGCACTTCCATAAGTTTTTTCACATCTACAAAATGGAGTCCTGTAGTAGGTTCGTCAAGTATATAAAATGTTTTCCCGGTACTTCTCTTTGATAATTCAAGACTTAGTTTTACTCTTTGCGCCTCACCTCCTGACAGAGTCAATGCAGATTGTCCAAGTTTCAAATAATCGAGTCCAACAGCATTCAGGGTATCCAGCTTACGTTTTATTGCAGGAATTTTATCAAAAAACAGCGCCGCCTCTTCAATAGTCATTTCCAGAATATCATGAATATTTTTACCTTTGAACCTGATATCCAAAGTCTCATTATTAAATCTTTTTCCTTTAAAGACATCACAAGTAATATAAACATCAGGGAGAAAGTGCATCTCAATTTTTATAGTACCGTCACCCTGACAATTTTCGCATCTGCCTCCTTTTACATTGAAGGAAAACCTGCCTGGTTTGTATCCTCTTGCTTTTGATTCCGGCAGTGATGCAAACAGATCTCTGATTGGTGTAAACAAACCAACATAGGTTGCAGGATTGGACCGGGGAGTTCGACCAATAGGAGTCTGATCAATATTTATTATTTTATCAATATGTTCTATTCCGGAAATTGAATCGTAATCGCCGACCTTATGCCTGGACCGACTTAAATTATTTGCAAGAATAGGGTAAAGAAGATCTGTCAGAAGAGTTGATTTTCCGGAACCTGATACCCCTGTTATCGCAATAAGTTTATTCAAAGGAAACTCAACAGATATATTTTTTAGATTATGTTCCCTTGCTCCGTAAATAATTATAGATTCACCGTTTCCTTCCCTGCGGTTTTCCCGATCAGGTATACTGATTTTCCCTCCCAGATATTGACCGGTTATACTTTTTTTATTATTCATTATTTCTTTTAAGGTTCCCTGTGCTATAACATGCCCACCATGGACACCCGCTCCAGGGCCAAGATCAACAATATAATCGGCGGTCCGAAGAGTCATTTCATCATGCTCTACCACAATAAGAGTATTACCTATATCTCTCAAGTGTTTCAGGGTTTCTATCAGTCGGTGATTGTCCCTTTGATGAAGACCAATTGTCGGTTCATCCAGAATATAGAGAACACCCATAAGAGAAGATCCAATCTGAGTAGCCAGTCTGATTCTTTGGGCTTCCCCTCCTGAAAGAGTAGAAGCCTTTCTATGTAATGTAAGATAATTCAAACCAACACTTTTAAGAAAATTCAGTCTTTCCTGTATCTCCTTCATTATTTGAGAAGAAATAATCTTATCAGTTTCGTTTAGTTCAAGTTCATTAAAAAAACTGATAGATTTCTCTATATCAAGAACCGAAACTTCATTTATGTTCTGCCCACCGACTGTAACTGCAAGGCTCTCATCCCGCAATCTCTTCCCGGAGCACATCTCACACTCTTTCTGGGACATATAATTTTCCAGCCAGACTTTAACGCTGTCTGAATTGGTTTCAAGATATCTTCTTTTTAAATCGTTAAGAACACCTTTATATTTTGATGAATACTCATACCGGCCTGATTTTGCCTTGTTTACATAAGTTACATCAATAGAATCTTTTGTTCCATGAAGAATACTTTTAAAGACTTTATCCGGTAATTCATCTATAGGTGTATCAAGACTGAATTTAAAATGTTTGGAAAGGGACTCAAACCAGCTTCTGTGCCATGCAGCATCCGGATTTACAGTCGCAATACCACCCTGGTTGAAGGACAAACTCCTGTCAGGTATAACAAGATCAGGATCAAACTCTAAAGTCATACCAAGACCTGAACATTTTGGACACGCTCCATGTGGATTGTTAAATGAAAACAGTCTGGGCTGAAGTTCCGGCATACTGAATCCACATTCATAGCATGCATTTTTCCTGGAAAAAAAAGTTTCTTTTTGTTCCTCGTCTATAAATTCAATTACAATTAATGAACCGTCAGTCACCTCAAGTGCTGTTTCTACAGATTCGGCTATTCGTTTTCTATTATCAGATAATACTTTTACTTTCGAAATAAGTATTTCTATATTATGCTTATTATTTTTTTTAAGCTCTATCTCATCGTCAAGACTATAAATTTCACCATCAACTCTTATCCTTACAAACCCTGCTTTCTGCGCATCTGTAATAATCTTCTGATGCTCTCCCTTTTTACCACGAACTACCGGTGCAAGAATCATAATACGTCGTCCCTCAGGAAAAGACATTATTGTATCTAATATCTGATCAATAGACTGTTCCTGAATTGGTTTACCACATTTTGGACAGTGGGCTTTTCCAATTCTGGCCCATAAAAGACGGAAATAGTCATAAACTTCAGTAACTGTACCAACAGTTGATCTGGGATTCCTATGTGTTGTCTTTTGTTCAATTGAAATAGCTGGGGACAAACCTTCAATATAGTCAACATCAGGTTTATCCATCCGCCCAAGAAACTGTCTGGCATAGGCAGAAAGGGACTCTACATAACGCCTCTGACCTTCTGCAAATATCGTATCAAATGCAAGAGAGGACTTTCCTGACCCGCTTATTCCGGAAATTACAATAAGTTTATCTCTGGGAAGCTCTATATCAATATTTTTTAGATTGTGTTCGCGCGCGCCTTTGATGATAATTTTATCCATACTGCCAGAAAGGTACGATATTTTGTGGATATTCGCAAGTTATCCGGTTGTTGAAACTGATCTTTCCTATAATCTATTATTCGGGCGTTACCCTGCCAGAAAAAGGGTCATCCATAAGGGAGGATCAAAAGCAGGGTCAGGCTTTCCTGGGGTTCCGTCGGGTATTTCCGTAGGGGCGACCGGCCGGTCGCCCCTACGGGAAAACCCGACCGCTGCGCGCCCATCCAATCCTTAACGTTTTTGGTTTTCTAACTGTTTTGCTGTAGAAATATTGAATAATTTATTCAGGAATCCTCCTGTAATTCTAAATATTTCTCAAGATCTGGTATATTAAAATTAAGGAGACAATATATGACGCACGTATTATCTTTACATGATGAAAAAGAAATATAACCCTGACAGTGCTGTATTGGATGATGAAGAGCAATTACATGAGAAACATTTTGATGATGTACCAGGGATTACCAAGGAACGGGGATTCTCTAATTCAAGCCACTCGTAATACTATTACTGAAACCGAAATAAAAACGTAAAGAATGAATATTCTGGTTAAAATGTAAAACTGTATCCAACAGCAAGTGTAAGTAAATAAGTTGAACTACCCAGATTATCAGGATAATTGGCAATAGCTGAAGGTGTTATTGGTTCCTCTTCTCCTCCTCCATTATGTGCGTATAGCAGCATTACAGAAAGATTATCAGTTACAAGATATTCCATAGTCAGGAGCATAGCTGCTGGAGGAATCCCTCCTATATAATTCTTTACCTCATATTCATACCATCCACCGGAATCATCTTCAAATGTAGTCTTTGCAGATAAAGCCATCCCAAAATAGAGTCCCATCCGTAATCTTGATGTAGCTCTGTAATTTAAACCAATAACAACCGAGTCTGCCTCTACATAAGAAGCATCACTATCTGAACTCTCTTCCTGTTTCATTGTTAAATATCCAAATCCAAACCCGAGATGGGTAAATGGATTAATATTTATCAATGCACCAATGGCAGTTGTAGTTGAAGGTGGAGGGAACCCGAAAAATTCAATATCAAAATATTTTCCGTAATAGTATAGTGATAAATAAAGCGGTGCCCAACCTGAAATGGTAATTTCATCATAACTGGCGCCAAAAGCATCCATACCACTGCTTGTCGCAAATCCTGTACCAAGCCTTATTCCATACCGGCTTTTTGCTATATTACTTGCAACTTTCATTTTTTTATAATCATCTTTCGAAGTGCCGCAGAGCTGATAGGCAAGCCCTTCAAGTTCATCTTCGATATTTTCCAGATTATCGAACTTGATTACACCACTGGCAAGAATCTCTCCGGTTTCAACAGATACAACCCTCCCAGAAATAGTAGTTGTATTAACAATTCTCATGACAGAACCAACAATAATAGCTTCCAGACCATATATCTTTCCAACTTCTGCCGCAGTAGTATCGTCAATCAAACCGGAAAGCTGTAGTTTCTGCTCTTCAAGTATCTCTTTTAAAAGTACACGTTCTGTAAGCTGATACTTACCAATACTTTTCAGGTGGGATACGAGTATTTCAGGGATGATAACTCCCGCTTTATCAATTCCAATATTGTTTTTTTCGTCAAATTCCAGAACACCAACCCGTAATTGTGCTTCATCCTGAGAATATAACGCTAAAGTGAATATTATAAAGATGAAAACGCTGATTAATGTTATCTTTTTCATATAAATATGATACGTCGGAGTATCTTATACGTCAAGAAATTTCAATTTTTCCTGGAAAGAGTTCCCCATTCACCTGTTTCAGGACGTACATATATAATTTCGAGAATATAGGATCCACTTTTTTCATGACCAGAATTCAGTAATGACTTTCCTAAATAATAGAAATATTCATAAAAAGAGTTTGATTTAAAATATTCTTTAAGTAGAGGAATACTGTTAACAAGATCAAAAACGTTTTCAAGGGATTTATCAGTACTTTCATCAATTAAAAAAATGTAATCCGGATCCAAAATTTTAATTTCTTCAATTGAACTTGAAATAATGTAACCAGTAGCCTGCATTAAATATTCTGTTGCAAGTCCCCATTTTCCTGTTTCAAAATAGTACTTACCCAGGAGAGAGTTTGCCTTTAAAGAAATTCTATTTTCCGGCCTGTAAAGTTCGATAAATTTATCGTATCCCTTTTCTCTAAGAACATTTAACATAGCATTTTTCAAATTACTATTTTGTATTTTTTCACCGGAAAACTCTATTAAACTGGAAAGATTACCTACATAAGCTGAAGAATTCCCCACTTTTAGATATATATCTGCAAGTTGGTATAATATACGGTACAAATCCTCCAGAACAACCAGCTGTTTTCTATGTTCAAGAGCCAGTTCAAGGTGACTGATTGCAAGATCATATTCATTTTCTTTATCAAAAATCAATCCAAGCCACATTTCAGACTCCGGATTACCTGGAACATCTTCTAAAATTTTTCTAAAAGCATAGACAGCTTCGCCGATCTCACCGGATTCAACTAATTGAATAGCCTCATCCATCCTAAGCCAAAGCGGCTTATAATCAGCTTCCGTATTACTTTGACTATAAAGATTAAAACTGACAAAAGAGAATGTTAAAATCAGAAAAAAGCCAGTGGTTCTCAAATTTTCCGAAGCTCCTCTAAAAACAAGGAAACAGCTTCTGAAGGCTTACCCTTTGTTACTATTTTCCCTTTTCTAAAAATTACAATATTATCTCCGGATCCTGTAATACCAAGATCAGCATGTCTTGCTTCTCCAGGACCATTTACAATACACCCCATAACAGCAATAGTTATATTTTTATTAATTTTCTGTAAAGTCGGATCAACTGAATTCAGAAAATCATGAGTATTAAAAGATGCTCTCCCGCATCTGGGACAGGAAATGGTAGTAATTCCTGAACTGATTTTACCCGCAGCTTTAAGGATCTCTTTACCGGCAATAACTTCATTACGCATAGTATCTGATAAGGAGACTCTTATGGTGTCACCAATATTCTTCTGAAGCATGGAATTAAGCGCAATAGAACTCTTTACGATACCTGGAATAAGAGGACCGGCCTCTGTTACACCGAGATGAAGAGGATATGAATATTTGGAAGAAAAAATTGTGTTAGCCATAACAGTACTTTCTATATCGGAAGATTTTAGTGAAAAGACCACATCTTTAAATCCAAGCTTCTCAAAAACATTTAATTCGAGCTCTGCAGCTTTAACCATTGCATCAGAAATATTTTCAAGATCCCTGAGAGATGCCGGAAGAGAGCCACCGTTTACACCGACCCGAAGAGGAACACCAAAATCAGCTGCAGCTCTAACTACTTCCTCAACCTTCCATGAGGCGCCAATGTTACCAGGATTTATTCTGATCTTATGAACACCACCCTCTATACACTTTAATGCAATCTTATAATCAAAGTGGATATCGGCAACCAGAGGTATAGTACTTTTTTTTGATATTTTTGAAAGGATTTCAGCATCTTCAATATCGGGAACAGCAAAACGAATTATATCAGTCCCAATATCTTTCAATTCTTCTATCTCGGAGAGGATGCTACCAATCCCGGCCGATAATGGAGTTTTCCACATAGTCTGAACAGCTATAGGGAACCCTCCACCAATTATCTTATCACCAATTTTAACAGTATTTGATTCCATAAAGACCACAAATTAAACAAACAAAGACGTAAAGAAACCTTTACGTCTTTGCATCAAAATACTAATTTTTTAAGCTGCAAAACTGTTTATAGCACCCATAAGGAAAACCATA